>NZ_JBPXRQ010000006.1:0-61704 GCF_051842895.1 Cytobacillus sp. Hm23 | reverse complement strand
AATTTGTTTTGGATACTTACGTTCACTTCTTAAGGCTTTTCGTTCTGAAGCGTCTGACGTATCTTCAAGTTGTTTATCATACTCAGTTACAACATCGTCTACTTTTTGAACCAATTGAGTGAGTTCTTCCACTGATAATTGTTCAGCAGTTTCACGTTCAATTTCAGGAATGATTTCATTCTTAAGTAGCTCATTGTATAGCTGATTTGACTTTTTAATTAAACTTTCATGGTAATTCTTAATGGATTTCTTCCAGACGAACGTAAATTTATTCGCATTTGCTTCAATCTTTGTACCATCAACAAAAATCGCTTCTTGATCAATCAGTTTTTCTTCGATTAATTGGCAACGGAATTGGACAAAACACTCGCGAATTAATTCTTTCACTTCTGGTTGAACACGGAATCGATTGATTGTGCGGTAGCTTGGTTCATGTCCTTGAGCTAACCACATCATACGAATACTGTCTTTTAATAGGGCTTCAATTTTACGTCCAGAAAAGACCGATTGTGTGTATGCACATAAGATAATTTTAAGCATCATGCGTGGATGATAGGCAGGACAACCCTCATTTCGGAGAAATGGTTCGAACGCTTCATGAGGAATACTTTCAACTAAATGATGGACATGGAAGGCAATATCATTTTTTTGTAATTTCACTTCTAGATCTAAAGGCAAAACTAGTTGATTCATGATATAATTTTTAAACATAAGGACCCTTCTTTCTGATGAGATTTTGTGTGGTAACTTTATTTTATCAGAAGTAGTCCTTATTTTAATTCAAAAATAATCAAAGCCGGTGAAATTTTACTCGTCGTAAAATTTCACCGGCTTTTTCATATCAGAGTTGGGTTTTGTCCCAGCCTCTTTGTTTATTTCTTCGGATTAGGTATTTGTTGAATGGCTAATGACAAAATGATAACACTTATAATAACATTTAACACGAATTGTGCAGGAAGTACGACGTGAAAAGCACCCATTAAGGTGAAAAATAAAGTCGGGATTGTTACACTATATGCAGATAAAATCCACGAATGTCGATATGTAATCTTTTTTGTTAAGACACTATTTATGATCAACCCGATGAATGCGAGTAACGTAATGCCTAGAAATTTCATACCGCTAGAAAAAATATACATGATAAGAATGAAAACAGGGATGATAATTATTAATAATGAGTCTAATGTGTTGATGAAATTTAGCATATCATCACTAGAAAATGATATTTCCCCAAAGCTTGAATAATAAAATGATTGCTCATTGTCATTAGATACATATACAGCTCTGTTTTTTAGCAGCGCTAAGCCATCACCATCAATAATATTAACAGTGTCAATAATTGATATATTTTCACGACTATCGATGATTAACGAAAAATCATCTTTTGAAATGAAAATTGGTTCTTCGTCAAGGGTAGATAACTGACCATCTTCAATGTAAAAAGAAGGGAGGTCTGACTCAAAAAGCTCATTCACAGTATTAACACCTTTAGAAATATCACTGGCAATAAAATATGCTGTAGGTATAATAGAGATTAATGTTAATAAAAACACATATAAAATTGTTTTTCCTATACCTTGAAAACGAAATTTAGCTATATCATTAGTTGAGTATAAGCTTTTAACTAATTGTCTGAAAATAGACATCTCAATAATCCCCTTTATTTTCTTTTTCTCTATCATAATTATTTTAGCGTGGTGAAAACTATAAAACAACGTCTAATATGAATGGTCATTTAATAAGTTGAAATATTGCTTTTTCCAGTTATTTGCGATAAGCACTAGCAGAAATTGTCCACCTTTCATTCGATTGTTAAGCTATTGTAAATTCTTTATTAAAAACCTTTACAATTCTAATGTATTTCGTTAATAATTGTATAGGGTTTTGTAAGCTTGTGTCGAAACTAGTCAGATAATTTTTCGGAGGTAGAAAAAGTGGAACTTGATGTTCAAAAGATGATTTTTGAATTTATTGGTGGTTTAGGTATCTTCTTATTTGGGATTAAGTACATGGGAGATGGACTGCAAAAATCCGCAGGTGATAAATTAAGAGATATTTTAGACCGCTTTACGACCAACCCATTTATGGGTGTCTTAGCTGGTATTATTGTAACAGTGTTAATTCAAAGTAGCTCTGGTACAACTGTTATTACAGTTGGTTTAGTCAGTGCTGGCTTTATGACTTTAAGGCAAGCAATTGGTGTAATCATGGGGGCAAATATTGGGACGACTGTTACTGCATTTATTATCGGTATCAAATTGTCAAATTACGCTCTACCGATTATAGCAGTAGGGGCTCTCTTACTCTTTTTCTTCAAAAATAAGAAAATTCACAATTTAGGTCAAGTAGTATTTGGCTTTGGTGCACTTTTTTATGGTTTGAAACTAATGAGTTCGGGTATGAAGCCACTACGTTCACTAGAATCGTTTGCTGAGTTAACAGTGAACATGAGTGAAATTCCAATTCTTGGAGTAGCTATTGGAACTATATTTACTGTTATCGTGCAAAGTTCGAGTGCAACCATTGGGATATTACAGGAATTGTATGGTCAAGGTCTGTTGAGTTTAAATGCTGCATTGCCTGTTTTATTTGGTGATAATATTGGTACAACGATCACTGCGATATTAGCTTCAATTGGAGCATCAGTTGCAGCTAGGCGAGCTGCTCTGACACACGTATTATTTAATTTGGTTGGAGCAACCATATTTCTAGTTGGATTGAAGCTCTATACACAATTGGTTATTATGCTGCAAGAGGCATTTAATTTAAACCCAGAAATGACCATAGCATTCGCGCATGGAGCGTTTAATATAACGAATACGTTGATTCAATTACCGTTTATAGGTGTGTTGGCATATATTGTAACAAAACTTATACCTGGTAATGATTCGGTAGTGGAATATAAAGCTAAGCATTTGGATCCTAACTTTATTGAGCAATCACCATCTATTGCATTAGGTCAAGCGAAAGAAGAAGTTGTTAGAATGGGTGAGTTTGCTACTCTAGGTTTAGAAGAGTCACATAAATATTTAAATAGCAATTTGCAGAAACATGCTGATCTATCTATGCAACTAGAGAGTGCCATCAATAATTTAGACCGGAAAATTACTGATTATTTAGTATTACTCTCTTCAGCTTCATTGTCACAAAATGAATCAGAAGAGCACTCAGTGTTAATGGATACCGTACGAGATATTGAACGTATAGGTGATCATTTTGAGAATATTGTGGAGTTAGTTGATTATCAGCTATCAAATAAAGTGAAGATGACTGATTTGGCAAAAGCTGATCTAAAAGAAATGTTTGAATTAACAATTTCTACTGTGAAAGAATCAATTCAATCTCTTGAAGAAAACGATAAAGATTTAGCACGAGAAGTTGTGAAGAAAGAAGACAAGATAGATAAGATGGAACGAACATTGCGTAAAAAGCATATTTTACGATTAAATGAAGGCAAATGCTCTGGACAAGCTGGTATTGTATTTGTAGACATCGTAAGTAACTTAGAACGTATAGGTGATCACGCTGTTAATATCGCTGAAGCGGTATTAGGAGAGTAAAAATAATCATATAATCACAAGAGAGGTATGTTAGAAATCGAAATTGGATTTTTAATATACCTCTTTGTTATACGCTATTTTTCAATTCATTGTTCTTGTGATAAGAAATAAGCAAACATTATACTCTAACCTAGGCATCTAGCCTCCTGAATAGCTGTAACAAACAATATAAGCTCGTTTTTCTGTTGTATATTTATAAATTGCAACAATTATTGTGAAAGGCTGCCTTCACAATAATTGTTCCGTTCTTGAGATTTAAGCAAGTATACATCTCCGTTCGTGGCATCTTGCTGATTTTATACCGTCCATATTTAGTAAAAATAGCAACAAAGTTTAGGAACAGAGCCTTGTAAGTTAATTGACTAACATTAACAAACGATGCTAGTATGAAATTGCTATTAACAAGTATCAGGAGGCTTGGTGATGGAGTTATTAATTTGGATAATAGTGTTTTGCTGTTTTATCATTTCTTTTGTTGGTTTAATATATCCGATTATTCCAAGTGTACTTTTTATCATAGCAGGGTTCTTAATTTATGGGTTTCTAATTAGCTTTGAGCAATTTTCAACGTTATTTTGGATGATCCAAGGAACTTTTGTTTTGTTATTATTTGGTGCTGATTATGCAGCAAATCTAATCGGTGTCAAAAAGCTAGGTGGGAGCCAAGCCGCTGTATGGGGTAGTACAGTTGGCTTGTTAGTAGGACCTTTTGTAATACCAGTAGCTGGGATCATTCTCGGGCCATTTCTAGGTGCTGTTGTAGCAGAGTTAGTTGTGCACAAGAAAAATGTTAAAGAGGCGACAAAAATTGGCTTAGGGTCATTATTTGGATTTTTAAGTGGTGTAGTGGCAAAAGGGTTCATCCAATTTATTATGATTATATATTTTTTATTTACTGCTTTGTAAAAAGTTTTACAATGTTAGTATGGTTATATGGAGCTTTTGACATGGACCCTTAGCTCAGTTGGTTAGAGCTGACGGCTCATAACCGTCCGGTCGCAGGTTCGAGTCCTGCAGGGTCCATCTAAGCAAGCCTTTCAGGAATATATTGAAGGCTTTTTTTAGTTTGATTGAATGAGAAGAGTTAAAAATACATATAGTAAATTAGGGTTTGTTACAAGCAAATTAATTGAAATATTGTGGAAAATTTGCTAATCTATAAGCAACGGACTTAAGAAACATTCATGTTTATTAATTATGAAAATGAATGTTGCACAGTTCACATTTTGTGTTCAAAAGTCTATGATTGAACACAGTTCATTACATAATTTGAGGAGGAATTATTATGGCATTTGAATTACCAAAATTACCTTATGAATATGATGCATTAGCACCTCACATTGACAAAGAAACGATGACAATTCATCACACAAAACATCACAATGCATATGTAACAAATCTTAATGCTGCATTAGAAGGAAATGAAGAACTTCTAAGCAAAAGCATTGAAGATGTAATGAGTAACTTGGACGCTGTTCCTGAAGCTGCTCGTACTGCAGTACGTAACAATGGTGGTGGTCATGCGAACCATAGCTTATTCTGGACGATTTTATCTCCAAATGGTGGGGGCGCACCTACTGGTGAGCTTGCAGATGAGATAAACAATAAGTTCGGAAGCTTTGATAGCTTCAAAGAAGCGTTTGCAAAAGCTGGCGCTACTCGATTTGGTTCAGGCTGGGCATGGTTAGTTGTTAACAACGGTGAGCTAGAAGTGACGAGCACACCAAACCAAGATACTCCACTTATGGATGGAAAAACGCCAATTCTTGGATTAGATGTATGGGAGCATGCATATTACTTAAACTATCAAAACCGTCGCCCTGATTACATTTCAGCTTTTTGGAATGTTGTAAATTGGGATGAAGTAGCTAAGCTTTATTCAGCTGCGAAGTAAATAGTAAACACTCAAACAACAGAGGATACATTCTCTGTTGTTTTTTGTTATACAGTTTTACTTATGCTGTTTTCGGCATAAGTTATTGTCTTTCGTAATAAAAGCAACAGAGTTTACGAAAAAAGCCATTTTAATGTGTTTAATAAAACCAATTTATGTTACGTTTATTTCCCAACCTATTAATAGTGGTGTTCATGTTAAACCATAATTAATATAGCAACAGTCTTTTCCTGCTTCATATATGTCATTTTAAAAAGCCTATTTCTATATACATAACTAAATCGCCTAATTGGAAAACTACTTTGTAGATAAAGAAGGGGAGTTTTTCAATGTCGGCTTTACGCAAGTTAATTGGTGATGTGGATGTTAACAAGGATTTACTATTATTATTAATAATTGGAGGGCTGTATGCATTAAGTATTGCTTTATCAAATACATTCGTAAATGTGTATTTATGGAAGCAGTCAGGTCAATTTAAAGATTTAGGGATTTACAACTTATCAATTGTTATTATGCAACCATTAACATTTATAGTAGCGGGAAGATGGGCAAAGAAGATCGATCGGGTTCTCGTGCTAAGGCTTGGTGTAACATTTCTTGCAATATTTTTTATAGCCGTTCTTTTTTTTGGTGATCAAGCGTCTCGGTATTTAATCGTTCTTGGGGGACTGCTTGGAATTGGTTACGGGTTTTATTGGTTGGCTTACAATGTTCTTACCTTCGAAATAACTGAACCAGAAACACGTGATTTCTTTAATGGCTTTTTAGGAATTGTTACTTCATTTGGAGGGATGATCGGTCCAATAGCTGCAGGTTTTATTATATCTAGGATGGAAAAATTCACAGGATACACTGTTATTTTTTCAATATCTCTTGCATTATTTATCGGAGCTGTAATATTTAGCTTGTTTTTACAACCAAGAGCAGCAGAAGGTGACTTTGTATTAAAGAGGATCATCCAAGAACGAAGGCATAACAAGAATTGGGCAAATATTACAAATGCGCACTTTTTTCAAGGTGTACGAGAAGGAACCTTTGTCTTTGTTGTTTCTGTCTTAGTATTTATTACAACGAATAGTGAATTAGCTCTAGGGACATTTGGATTAGTAAATTCAGCAATTTCATTTGTTGCATATTATTTAGCAACGCGATTAATAAAACAAAAATATCGAAAAAAGGCAATCTTAATAGGTGGCTTGTTGCTATATATATCCATTTTTTTAATATTATTCCATGTCACTTATACAAAGCTCATCATGTATGCTATCGCCATCGCAATTGCTTATCCGATGCTTTTAGTTCCATACATTTCATTAACTTATGATGTTATTGGCAAGGGGTGGAATGCAGCACAAATGAGAATTGAATATATAGTTGTACGTGAGTTGTTTTTAAATGGTGGAAGGATTGTCTCCATTTTATTATTTTTAATCGCAGTATCTTTTTTTGATGAACAAGTAAGTATTCCTATCTTGTTAGCCATCATAGGTACCGGTCATGCGTTCATTTATCTTTTTATAAGAAATATCGAGTTTGTAGATGAAAAAAATGTAGAATCAAATAAACAAGCTGACGAATGTACTCAACAAGTTGGAAATCGAGAAGGTGGTTCATCTGTATAGTTGAATTGCCTTTTTCATATTTTAACAATGGAAAATTCAGCTGCTATTATATAAAATAAATATTAATGAAATAATTAATGTAGTAGGTGAATAAATGAAAAAGAAACAGAAAAAAAATAAAAATAAAAAGAAAAGGAATCATCTCCCATTTCGGTTGAATGTGCTATTTTTTATCGTTTTTTTACTATTTTCTACCCTGATTTTAAAGCTTGGTCTTACTCAGATCGTTTACGGGGAAGATTATAAACGTGAAATTGAAAAAAAGGAAGAAGTAACTGTTAGTGCATCCGTTCCAAGAGGGAAAATATATGATAGGAACGGTAATGTCATTGTGGATAATATACCGTTAAACGCGATTACATATACAGGTTTTCAAGGTACAACAGCGGAAGAGCGTCTCGAGGTTGCGAGAGATCTTGCAATATTTATTGATAAGGATACTGAAAGTGTAACTGAACGTGATAAAAAAGACTTTTGGCTGTTAACACACCCTGATGAAGCTTTAGAAAAAATAACAAAAGAAGAATTAAAGAAGGAAGATGACGGTGAACTTGAAGCAAAAGATATATATAAACTTCAGCTTGATAGAATCACTGAAGAGGAACTTGCCACAATAACTGGACAAGAGTTAGAAGTCTTAGCAATATATAGAGAATTTAGTGGATATGCTCTCACACCACAAATCGTCAAAAGTAGAAGTGAAAATGAGAATGATGAAGTTACTGAAGAAGAGTATGCAGTTGTAAGTGAACATTTAGCTCAATTGCCTGGTGTAGATACGACCACAGATTGGTTACGTGAATACCCATACGGTGATACCTTTCGAACAGTATTAGGAAATATTACATCTTCAAAGGAAGGATTACCTTCTGAAGTAGAAGACTATTATGTCGCCAAAGAATATAGTCGTAATGACCGTGTAGGTAAAAGCTATATAGAGAAGCAATACGAAGAAGTGTTACATGGACAAAAAGAGAAGGTAAAAAATATTACAGACAAGGCAGGCAATCCACTTGATCAGGAAGTAATTACTGAAGGTGAAAACGGTAAAGATCTTGTTCTTTCTATCGATATGGATTTGCAAATTGCTGTTGAAAAAATTATTGAAGAAGAATTATTAAATGCAAAAAGCAAACCAGGATCTGCATTTTTAGACCGTGCTTTTGTTGTTATGATGAATCCAACAACTGGAGAAGTACTATCATTAGCAGGAAAGCAATACACGACAAATGAACAAGGTGAAGTAGAGCTTTGGGATTATGCTATCGGTACCTTTCAAGAAGCTTTTGAAATGGGATCAACAGTGAAAGGCGCAACTTTGTTAACCGGGTATGAAACAGGAGTTGTTAGTCCTGGTGAGAGGGAATTAGACGAGGTATTATATATTAAAGGTTCTCCCCCAAAAAAATCATGGGAGGTAATGGGCCGGATTAATGATCTTTATGCTCTTAAAAGGTCATCAAACGTATATATGTTTAAAATTGCAATTTCATTATTAGGTGGAGAATATCAAAGAAACCAACCTATACCTTCAAATCCAGAAGCGTTTGATTTATTTCGATACTATTTTAACCAATTCGGCTTAGGAATAAAAACAGGAATTGATTTGCCAGGAGAAGGAACTGGCTATGAGGGACAAGACACAACCTCAGGTTTGCTGTTAGACATGGCCATTGGACAATATGATACATATACGCCTCTTCAGTTAACACAATATGTGTCAACGATTGCCAATGGTGGTTATAGAATAAAGCCTCAAGTTGTGAAGGATATTCATGAGCCATCTCCCGACCAAGAACGGTTGGGACCTGTATTAAAAGAATTTGAACCTTTGGTGTTAAATAAGATTGACATGAAGACAGAATATATTGAACAAGTACAAGAAGGCTTTCGTCAAGTTATGCAGGATACTGGAGGAACAGCCGTCGGTCATTTCGGAACGAGTTCTTACAAACCTGCTGGAAAAACAGGGACAGCAGAGGTATATCCAGACGGAGAAACACTTGCTTATAACTTAACATTAATTGGATATGCTCCATATGATAATCCAGAGGTCTCATTTGCCGTTGTTGTTCCAAACGCTGATACAACAGGTAAAAGCCAAATAAACAAAGATATTGGTAAAAGGATCTTGGACACATATTTTGAGCTTAAACAACAAAGGGCAAGTGGAACAACACAACAATCTACGGAAGAAGCTACTAATACAGAGTCGGAAGTAATTGATACAACAACTGAAGATGAAAATGAATAAAGGTTTACAATAAAAAAAGCACTTCAACTTTGAGTGCTTTTTTTTTGCCGTTTTCGCAATCATTTATGACTGCTTTTCTTCTATATAGATAGTTAAATAAATACTACAACATTTACAAATAAGGTCAGTTGTTATATTAAAGAAAATTAAACTGGTCCTTAAAATCCTGCCTAGTCACTCGACTTGCTGCTCTCCGAAGGATAAACACCTATATTCATACAGCTATTCTTCTATAAAACTACGACAATCCCAGAAAAATACATCTAGCTTGTCTAACTTACTATCATTAGCAATAATTTTTACGAAAAGAAGCTTATTATTCAACAAAGCTCAGCATAATATTCGATCTTTACAATAGTTTAACAAATGGTTAAAACCACATTAATAGTCAAGCGTTATTCTAATAACGGTAAGACAAAACGAACGAATTTTTCCTAGGGGGAATAATGAAGATGAAGAACTTTAAAGTTTTAGCATTATCAACAATGTTAGGAGCAACGATGGCTTTTTCAGCAGCTTGTGGCTCCGATGAAGCATCAGATGATAACACTCAATCTGAAGCTGGGGATAAACTTCAAGGATCGGTCATCATAGACGGCTCTTCTACTGTATTTCCTATTATGGAAGCAGTAGCATACGAATATTATAGTGTGCAACCAGAAGTAGAGGTTCCAGTTGGATTATCTGGTTCAGGAGGAGGCTTTAAAAAATTCGTCGTAGGGGAAACGGATTTAAGCAATGCTTCACGTCCGATTAAGCAAGAAGAAGCGGATATAGCTAAAGAAAATAATATTGAATATATTGAATTAGAGCTTGCATTTGATGGCTTAACAATTGTAGTAAACAAAAATAATGACTTTGCAAAAGATTTAACTGTTGAAGATTTACGAAAGATTTGGTTAGAAAACGATTCTCTTGAAACAAAAAAGTGGTCTGACATAAATCCTGATTGGCCAGCAGAAGAAATAGAATTTTATGCTCCAGGCACAGATTCAGGAACATATGATTATTTTGATGAAGTCATTTTAGAGGAGAAACAAATTGAAGAAGATAACATTACGTTATCAGAAGATGATAACACGCTTGTCACAGGTGTTTCTGGTGATGATTATGCTATTGGTTTCTTCGGATATGCTTATTATCTAGAAAATCAAGATAAATTAACTGCTGTAAAAATTAACGGGGTTGAACCTAATGGGGACACAATTGAAACAGGTGAATATACACCTTTATCACGTCCATTATTCACATATGTAAATGTTGAATCTTTAGGTGAAGCACAAGTATATGATTTTGTTCATTACACATTAGAAAATGCAGCTACAGCAGCTGAAGAAGTTGGTTACGTACGTTTACCTCAAGAACAATATGATGAACAATTGGCAAAAATTGAAGAACACAAAAAATAAAGAAAGAACATGTAGTGAGAAGCGGTGGGTGATGCTTCTCACTCTGTTATGGGTGGAAAGGGGTTTTCATTAGTGGCTATCGAAAAACCAAATATAGATAGATATTCAGTCAAAGAGATGATCCAAGAAAACAAACAGAAAAAGGGCATTTCAAACATGGCTGAAAAGTTAGTACCAAAAATATTATTTATTACTGCACTTATCTCTGTATTAACTACGGTAGGGATTATCTTTACCCTTATATTTGAGACGATAACTTTCTTTAATAGAGTATCAATTGTAGATTTTTTTACGTCAACAGCTTGGAAACCTTTTTCATCTAGTAATCCATCATATGGTATAGGTGCATTGATTTCAGGTACATTGCTAATTACAGTCATTGCAATGATTGTGGCAATACCGATCGGTGTTGCTTCAGCTATATTTTTGAGTGAATATGCTTCAGAAAAGACTAGAAAGATTATAAAACCGATTCTTGAAGTGCTAGCTGGGATCCCGACAATTGTTTATGGTTTTTTTGCATTAACGTTTGTAACACCTATACTTCAAAAGATTATTCCTGGTTTATCAATTTTTAACGCCTTGAGTCCAGGTATCGTTGTCGGAATAATGATTATTCCAATGGTTGCCTCATTATCTGAAGATGCGATGAGCTCGGTTCCTAATAAAATTCGTGAGGGAGCATTAGCTTTAGGTGCAACGAAGTTTGAAGTGGCAATCAAAGTTGTTCTTCCTGCAGCTTTATCTGGTATCATTGCCTCATTTGTCTTAGCTATTTCTAGGGCGATTGGTGAAACGATGATTGTAACTGTTGCAGGTGGTGCAACACCTACATTTTCATTAGACGTTACGCAATCGATACAAACGATGACTGCTTACATCGTACAAGTGAGTTTAGGTGATGCGGGCTATGGAACAACGATTTATTACAGTGTTTATGCAGTAGGGATGACCCTATTCTTATTTACTTTAATAATGAATTTGATCGCTCGTTATATTTCACGCCGCTTCAGGGAGGAATATTAACATGAAGTTAATTGATAAAGATCGTGTTCAGCGCTTAATGTCAAGAAGACTATTGAAAAATAATTTGTATAAAATTCTTTTTTATGCTGCAACAATGTTTGGATTAGTTGTGTTAGCAATGTTATTGTATCGGGTATTGACTCAAGGATTAAGTTGGTTAGATTTAGACTTTTTACAAAATAATGCTGCTCCAAGAGCAGAACGGGCAGGAATTAAAGCAGCATTAATTGGCTCGATTTGGCTAATGGCTGTCGTTGCTCCTGTTTCAATGATTATTGGTATAGGAACCGCTATTTATCTAGAGGAATACGCGAAGAAAAATCGTTTTAATGATTTTATTCAAACAAATATTTCAAATTTAGCGGGAGTACCATCAATCGTTTTTGGTTTATTAGGATTAACAGTATTTGTTAGAGCTTTACATTTAGGCACAAGTGTATTGGCTGCGGGGTTGACGATGAGCTTATTAATATTACCAGTTATCGTTGTTGCATCACAAGAAGCGATAAAAGCTGTGCCGAATGAATTAAGAGAAGCATCTTATGGTATGGGGGCAACGAAATGGCAAACAATTCGTAGAGTAGTTTTACCTGCTGCCATCCCAGGTATGTTAACTGGTAGTATTTTAGCGCTTTCTCGTGCAATTGGAGAAACTGCACCATTAGTAGTTGTTGGAATTCCAACCTTTGTTATGTTCTTACCAGATAATTTATTAGACTCATTTACTGCCATGCCATTACAAATATACAACTGGACTGGAAGGCCACAAGAAGATTTTCAACATGTAGCTGCAGCCGGAATTATTGTGTTGTTGGTTGTCTTAATTGTTATGAATTCAATAGCTGTATTTATTAGAAATAGATTTGAAAAACGTTATTAAAAAGGGCAATTTTTTGAAAAACTATGGTGTCCTCTTAACTAAATTACAACAGTAAAAACGAAGATTTATCCACGTAAGGATAATTTTAAACGTAATTAGTTCTAGCTATGAAAAGTGAAAGCAGCCTAAAAAATAGAGAACAATAAAATGATGATGGAGGGTTTTCAATGAACATTACAACGGTAAAACAACAAGATAGTAAAAGTGTAATAGATGCGGGTTCGAAGGAATCTGCTAACAAGGAAATTGTCTACCAAACGTCGAATCTTAATTTATGGTATGGAGAAGATCATGCATTAAAAAATATTGACCTAGATATAGCAGAAAATGAAGTAACAGCAATCATTGGGCCATCTGGGTGTGGAAAGTCGACATTTATTAAAACACTGAACAGAATGGTTGAGCTTATTCCTATTGTGAAGACATCAGGACAAATTTCATACAGAGGTAAGAATATTTTTGACAAGTCTTATCGGGTCGAGGAGCTTCGTACACAAGTAGGGATGGTTTTCCAAAAACCAAATCCGTTTCCAAAATCAATTTACGAAAATATCGTATATGGTCCAAAGATACATGGGATTAAAAATAAAAAGGTGCTGGATGAAATTGTAGAGAAAAGTCTAAGAGGAGCGGCAATTTGGGATGAGGTAAAAGACCGCCTTCATGAAAATGCATATGGTTTATCAGGCGGGCAGCAGCAACGTCTTTGTATTGCAAGGTGCTTAGCAATTGAACCAGATGTAATTTTAATGGACGAACCGACTTCAGCATTAGATCCAATCTCTACTTTAAAAGTAGAAGAGCTTATACAGGAGTTAAAGCAACAGTACAGTATTATCATTGTTACACATAATATGCAGCAGGCAGCTCGTATTTCAGAGAAAACCGCATTTTTCTTAAGCGGTGAGGTAATTGAGTTTTCAAATACTGATAAACTATTTTCAACGCCTAATGATAAACGAACTGAAGATTATATAACTGGTCGCTTCGGGTAAAGAGCGTTGAAAAATTAGGTCAAAAAATGACAGAGAAGAACCACTGGTGGAGAATTTACTTTTTTGAAGCTATTAGTATACGCTGAAATCGTATTTCATGATGAAGGAAGCCGATTGCAACTTTGAATTAGTCAGTTTTGTATAAATAAAGATTTTCCCAGGACTTTTAACCGTAGTATAAGGTAATCCATATATGATTGGAGAGAAAAGCATGGTTGTAAGAGGAGCATTTGAACTTGATTTACAAGTACTAAAGGATAAATTAGTAGAGCTAGGTCAACTTACAGATCAAGCATTAAACGAGTCAATAGAAGCACTCACTACTCAAAATATTGATCAGGCATTAACGGTCATTGATGACGATACACCAATAGATCTATTAGACGAAGAAATAAATGATTTTGCTATTTTATTAATTACAAAGCAACAACCTGTAGCTATTGATTTACGAAGAATTATAGTAGCAATAAAAGTATCTACAGATGTAGAACGAATTGCTGATTTTGCAGTTAATATCGCAAAAGCTACGATTAGAATTGGTGAAAAGAGGCATATAAAATCATTGGATAAGATCGTAAAGATGCAGGAGCATGCTATACAAATGTTAAATCTTGCAATACAAGCTTACGAAACAGAAGATGTACTATTAGCGAAAAAAGTTGTAGAGATGGATGACTTTGTTGATCAGTTATATGGTGAGAATATTAGAGAGCTTCTCGAGTTAACGAAGACTAACAGTGAAGAAATGTCACAAATAACTCAGCTGTCGTTTGTTTGTCGTTATATAGAACGCATAGCAGATCATGCTACGAATATTGCGGAAAATATCTTTTATATTGTTAAAGGAAAACGTTACGAGTTAAATGATTAAATAGAGCAAGTTCTTTCTTGTGATTTTATATAATTTTTAGTATGAAAAACGACGAAAAAAATAAACCAACCTGATATATGATTCAGGTTGGTTTATTAACGTTAAGTTCATATTATTCAGTAATCGTCTTTTCTGTTAGTAAACTTACAATATTTTTAATTGTCATATTACTGCTAACCTCAAACTTTCCAACCTGAATTTGGCGGGTAAGCTTTTGATCCATAAAGTATTGTTGTAGCTCCTTACCGTTTGATATAATTTTAGCTTCCTCTAGTATTGACGAAATTTCTGAGCTTGTCATACCAGTGTCAACTTGTAAATGATATATACGGATAGGTTCTGATTGAGGTTCATGTTGATTTGTTGAATTATTATCTTCACTAATAACATTTTCGCTAGATTCATATTCTTGAATGATCAAGCTTTGTTCTTTTACTTGATCCTTTAATAACTTTATTTCAGCTTTAAGCTCTTCAGATTCTGGGACAACATGATCAGCTGTTCTTCTCGTTTCAAGGATGCTTTGTTCTGAGCTTGGTGTTATAAAGTAAATGGAGCCTAGGACGGTAGTAGCTGTAATCAAACCTGATGAAAATGCCCTTAAACTTTGTTTATTCAACATGATCTCCTCTCATTCTGCTAATATGATTAACAATGATTCCAACCTCTTCTATTGTTAAAGAAGTTTCTTTAGCTATTTCTTCAACAGTTTGTCCTAGGTTCAATAATGATTGAATTTGTTCATGTTTAGCGTCATGTGTTGCTTTTGGTCGCAGATTTTCGTCTTGTTGAAAAATGTTATTCGGTAACAGACTGTCGTTGACAAGAAGCTCTTCTTCCAAGATTTTTATTTTCTTTTTTACTTGATAATTGTCTTGCATAACTGATAAGGATAATTGCTCTATTTGTTTTTCTAAGTCACTTACTTTATCTTTACTAACAAATGAAACAATAAGTAAAATAATTGCAATAGCGAATAAAATAACAATTGCATATTCCATCAGATCACCCCAAAATATTCTATTTCTATATACTGTTATATCATAATTTCGTAATAGTTAGCTGTAAAATATAAAAAAAGATAAGACTCTTTTTAATAACTTTGTTGTAATTCACATTAATGATAGTAAGATGAGTTTTTATCTGAACACTTAACTTATACATGTAGAAAAGGTGCTACTAAGCATAAATACATAAGTGTTTGAATGATAGTATGAAAAGTACCTTTGTGAAAGTAGTCAAATAGAAACTTACTATATTTACGGATGAGGTGAATCAAATTATGTAGGTAAGAATAAAAAAAGCAGTAGGAATGTATTCCTACTACTTACTTAGTCTCACGATGAAGAGTTGATTTTTTATCTCTTGAGCAATATTTTTTAAGCTCAAGGCGATCTGGATTGTTTCGTTTATTTTTTTTAGAAATATAGTTACGCTCTCCACATTCTGTGCAAGCTAAAGTAATATTTACACGCATGTTCATATCCCTCCAAACATTAAGCTTTAAATCAGACTATACAATAATACCATTATTCTATATGAAATTCTAGTGTCTTTTTATGATTTTCCTAAGAACACTTTTATCTACATTATGGAAATTACATATGATGTATAGCGCTAAAATTCATAATCGCAATTCTATCCTTTTTTTGCTCATTTTGTAAACTTTGTTGATATTGTTATCAAATTAAAGGTGCAAGAAAAAGTTTTATACTTATGTCATCGTCTTAGAAAAGGTGCCATGCATTATGGTCTAGTTGCGGACCTGTTTATTTCTTAATTCGAAAACAACAATCTATGCGAAAACAACCTTTTGCAAAATCATTTAGAAGTGTTTGATTTTTTGCTACACTTAAAGAACAGACATCATCCGTTTAAATCTTTATCAGACAGTGGTTGAATGTAATTACAATCATCTGTCGTTCATGATGGAAATGCGAGTTCTAAGAAATTTATACTGAAGGTGATTATAATGGAAGAAAAGCATAATCTGCGTAATAAAGTGCAAAAATCTTTACATAAAATAGATGATTACACCTACCATGATTGGTCCCAGTTAATCGCTGAACGCCTGTATTCACATCTTCTGTGGAAAGATACAAATACAATTGGAATTACTATATCTAAAAGGCCGGAAGTTGATACAATTCCAATTATAGAAAAAGCATGGAAGCATAATAAAAAAGTCGTAGTACCAAAATGTCATCCGACAAAGAAGGAGATGACATTTAGGGAAATTAGCTCTTTTGATCAACTAGAAATTGTTTATTATGGCTTACAGGAACCTATAGAGGAAAAAACAAAAGAGATAGCATCTCATGATATAGATTTATTAATTGTACCAGGGTTATGTTTTACAAAGACTGGAGACCGTCTAGGATTTGGTGGGGGGTATTATGATCGATATTTAGTCAATTATATAGGTAATACAGTTTCTTTAGCCTTCACTATTCAAATAGTGCAGGCTTTACCAACTGAACCATTTGACAAGCGTGTACAAAGAATTTTAACGAATGAAGAGGAAATTATTTGTAATGAATGATAATTATTTATTTTATTTTGCAATCATATTTGTAGCGGCTCTTAGTGGGAAAAGACTTAAATCACTATCTTTATCTGGTGCAATTGCTACAATCATCATTGGTGTAATTGTTATTTTAGGATTTGGATGGAAAGGACTATTTATACTAGGTAGTTTTTTTATAAGTTCAAGTCTGTGGAGTAAGTTCAAGCTGGATAAAAAAGCATTCGTAGTAGAAAAAGTGGCAAAAGGTGATGAGCGTGATTGGGTACAAGTTTTGGCGAATGGAGGTGTCCCCGCCTTTGCTAGTTTGTTATATTATTTTGACCCAGTAAATATTTGGTTATACGTTTTTCTAATATCTATTGCAGCGGCTAACGCAGATACGTGGGCCTCAGAATTAGGTACTTTGAGTAAGCAAAAGCCTTTCTTAATTACCACGATGAGGAGAGTGGACCCAGGAACGTCTGGAGCGATGACAATATTAGGAACTGTTAGTTCGTTAGGTGGTGCTTATTTTATTGCAATACTTGCATCATTGATTTGGAATGAATTAACGTTATTATTGATACTATTTATTGGCTTATTCGGATTTATTGGGAGTTTAATTGATACACTACTCGGGGCGACTGTTCAAGTTGTATATCAATGCTCAAAGTGCTCGTTAGTTACTGAAAAAACAGAACATTGTGGTATGACTTGCAATCATTTAAAAGGCTACCCCTTTTTAAATAATGACTTGATTAATTTATTAGCTATCACAATTTCGGCTCTAATGGGTGTGTTTATTTTACTATAGGTTATAATGATTATTTTCACTCTCTGATCAGTGAATAAAATTGTAACAATATCGCAATATATATAACGCTTACATAGTATTTCAAACGTTAGAAATTAGTGTATATTTATAACTGTAGGAACAAAGAAAACAATATAATCAATATCATTATAGTTAAAATCGGCGGATACATTTATATTTCGGTCGTGCAGGAAACATCAACTTCCTTTGGGGAATTTGATTGAGAACTGTTGAAGTTTTTGAAGAATGCTTTAAGAGAAATTTATTGATATATAAGAAAGGTGGTATATATTATGGCTAATAATGTTAATCGTGTTGTACTTGTCGGAACTGGGGCAGTAGGTTCTAGTTATGCGTTTGCTCTTCTTAATCAAGGGGTAACAGAAGAATTAGTGTTAATTGATTTAAATAAAGAAAAATCAGAAGGGGATGCAATGGATTTAAACCATGGGGTTGCTTTTGCGCCATCTCCTACGAAAATATGGTTTGGAGACTATGGTGATTGTCAAAAAGCTGACATCGTTGTTTTATGTGCTGGTGCAAATCAAAGACCAGGTGAAACTCGATTGGACCTTGTAGGAAAGAACGTTAAAATTTATAAAACCATTATTGATCAAGTAATGGCTAGTGGTTTTGATGGGATTTTCATCGTCGCTGCAAATCCAGTTGATATATTAACGTATGCTACATGGAAACTTTCTGGTTTACCAAAAGAACGTATTATTGGTTCAGGGACTATTTTAGATACAGCACGTTTTAGATATTTAATTGGTGATTATTTTAATGTAGATGCAAGAAATGTTCATGGTTATATAATCGGTGAGCATGGAGATACAGAGTTACCAGTTTGGAGCCATGCAGATATCGGTGGAAGATCAATTGTAGATATAGTAAATGATGAAAATGAATATAGTAAGGAAGACTTGGATGAAATATTCGTTAATGTACGAGATGCAGCATACCAAATTATTGAACGCAAAGGTGCGACGTATTACGGTATAGCAATGGGCTTAGTTCGACTTACTAAGGCGATTTTACAAAATGAAAATTCTGTATTAACTGTATCCACTTACTTAAATGGGGAATACGGTGAGAAGGATGTTTATATTGGGGTTCCAGCTATCGTTAATCGACAAGGTATACGTGAAATCGTAGAATTAAAACTCGATAAAACTGAACAAGAACAGTTTTCACATTCAGTCAAAGTCTTGAAGGACACTATGGAACCTGTGCTCGGAAGTTAAATGTGTACAATAAAAAGGGGGAGACCCCTTTTTTAATTTAGCTATTATTGACCAGATAGTTGGTTCATTAATATTAATAAGACTCTTTACGTAAACTTTGTTGCTCGTGTTCGTGCCCTAGTGGATTAAGATGTCCATTTATACCTGTAATTATTTAATAGTAGAAAGACGCCAAGAAATCTAGTGTTTTAAAGTATGTAAACCTTATTAGTAAAGAAAAAATAAGCAATGCGAATACAGGCCTTTATTAAAGTTTGTTCAGTTCTTATATGTGTATGATTAAATTAGGCATATAACCTTTTGGATATCCTATGGATAAAATGCCTTAAAAAGATAAAAGGTATATCTAAGGAGGGTTCACATATGGAACTAAGGTTTTTTCGATTTATTTTACTCATCGTGCTAGGGTTTTGTATGTATCGCTACCGTTATAGAGTAGCAGATGCTTTGTTACAGATTCCTTTTGTTAGTAAAACGTTTGTCAGAATGACAATGAAGATTCCTTTTATAAGAGAACAATTTATTAACACAGCCTTTCGAGTCTAGTTAGACTCGAAAGGCTTATATTTGTTAATATATGTACTACTAGATATAATGGTAAAAAGACATAGCTCTTTATTAGATTTTGTTAATAGCAAAAAGGGGTTTTAGGCTATTGGTACCGTAAAAGTATCACGAGTTATAAATACGTTTTTTAGTTCGAATACCGTTCTTAAAATAGAAGATAAAGATGTCGTTAACACAGCAGCAAATATAGCTGTACACATGTTTATTTTTTATATGGAAAACACTAAACTATGCGAAAACAGGTTTAAAAAAATGACATCCGTCCTTTTTAGTTTGAATTTCTTGTTGTATAGGAAAAGCAACACTCAAAGAGTGAATATCCTAAGACAAAAAAGAGGGTACATATGTATTGGGATTTAATTGGATTTGATTTGGATAATACAATTGTTCATTATGAACGAACGTTTCAAAGAGCAATGATACATTGTTATGAAGTATACATGTACGCAAACCATCTTCACGACAAGATTGAAGCAGATATATGGTTTCCTGTTTTCAAAAAATATTGTGACATGTATTGGCCTTTATACGAAAACAATTGCATGTCTAGAAAGGAATACAGACGTAAGCGCTTCGTTCATTCAGCTAATGAGCTTGGAATACATGTATCAAATAACATGGCAGACGAATTTCAAGAAGAATTTGACCAAGTAGTTAGTAAATATACGGTACCAATAGATGGGATTACGAGAATTTTATCAAGTTTAGTGCAAAAGCAACTTCGACTCATTGTTATCTCAAACGGAAAAATGGATATACAATATAGAAAAATTATACAAATGGGCATGGAAACAATATTTCCAAAAGAATTTGTGATTGTTTCAGAAGATGTAGGTGTTGAAAAACCACATAAGCAAATTTTTGACTATGCGAAAAACGCTGTGAATATGGAAGGGGAAAAATCACTGTACATAGGTGATTCATGGGAACTTGATGTGTTAGGTGCTAAACAAGCAGGATGGGATGCAATTTATTTTAATACAAGAAATCAACAGCCTTCTACTAGAGATTGCATATACGGAATTTGTAACCAGATTGATGAACTATCCGAATTGCTTCATATATAGAAACACCTGTACGTAAACTTTCTTGCTATCGTTCCAATAAACTAGAAGTTAATGTTGTCGTCTTACGCAACTGCTATCGTTTTTATAGAAGCAAAGATAGCACCAAAACAAGTTGTACACGTGTTTTATTGTTAAATGGAATTAACAACAATCTATACGATAGCAGCCTATTAGAAAGAGTTTATAAGTGAGTAATATTCAAACAATTCAGAGGGGAGATTACCAATTGAGTTCTAAGCAAGACGTTTTGTACTGGGGGATTATCAATCAATTAGTAGTTCAAGAAAATTATAGGGTCCTAACTGTCTCAAATGATCACCATGAAATTTGGCTTGAGTCGACATCAAGAAAGAAAAGTCGAGTAATCAGAATATTGCGACATGATATTGATTGGAGTAATTGGCTCGAGCGTGACATGCAAGTAGTTCTACAAAAAGTCGATAGCTTGCGTAGAAAATCAATTAGAAGAGGTTTAGAAGTTGTAAATTTGTACATATCAACTTTTCCCCCTGTTGATGACTGGGAATTTCGAACTAAAGAGCCCCTAGTTGCTGGCAAGAATAGTGAAACGAAAGTACATTCATTTGTTATTCATTCAGAGAATATTCAACAAGGTTTAAGTGACATATCAAACTTACTGCATTTTCATCCACGTGTTGACACTGACAAGATTTTAACAGAGCCATTCTTGTTAGAAAATCTAAAAAAAGAAGTATTTACAGTTGCACAACAAAAGGTCAAAACAGAACAACAATTGTTTCAGTATGGGAAACCTAGATGGACATATATTTTTATTATAATTCAATTAGGTATGTTCTTTTTATTGGAATTTAGTGGTGGGAGTCAAAGTTCCCAAGTATTAATGAAGTTTGGGGCAAAATACAATCCATCAATTCTTGCAGGTGAGTGGTGGAGATTTTTTACTCCTATGTTCTTACATATTGGCTTCTTACATTTGCTTATGAATACCTTAGCATTATATTATTTAGGGTCCGCGGTTGAAAAAATATTTGGTAGCACGAGATTTTTTATCATTTATATGTTTGCAGGTTTTTCAGGAACTTTGCTAAGCTTTGCCCTAAGTTCTTCACTATCAGCAGGAGCATCAGGGGCAATCTTCGGATGCTTTGGAGCATTGTTATTTTTTGGAGTTATACATCCTAACTTGTTTTTTAGAACAATGGGTATGAATATACTTATAGTGATTGGCATCAATTTATTATTTGGGTTTAGCGTACCATCAATTGATAATGCAGGACATATAGGAGGGCTTATAGGTGGTTTCTTGGCGGCAAGCATTGTGCATTTGCCTAAACATAAGCACTTAGTGAAGCAGACAATATACTTATTAACTACTGTGGTTTTCGTCTCTTTGGTTGCCTATTTAGGTTTTTCTTACCCTAAATTTGATCCTGCTGTATCCTTGTCAGTTGCACAAGAGTATATAGATAATGAGAGTTATGATGCGGCTTATGATTTATTGCATAATACACCACAAGACCATCAATATGAGGCAGACCAACTATTTTTATTATCGTATATAGAAATAAAACAAGGTAACTTTGATTTGGCTAAACAAAACCTACTAACAGTTATTGATATTGAACCGTTATATGATGAGGCTTATTTTAATTTAGCATTGATTTATACGAATGAAGGTAACTATGAACAAGCTTTAGAATTGTCGGAAGATGCATTAGATATTAAACCAAATAATAAAGATTATAAAGAACTATATACACAACTTATGAATTCGAAGGAATCTGCTGAATAAGTTTTACAGCTTCACCATCTCTTGTTTCAATTAAAATAATCAAATGAGTATAATCTTTACTAAGTAAAATAAGAGGTATGGTACTACCAACTGGCTCTATAATGGTACCATCCTTTTTTTTAATGCCCAGGAAATAATTTTTGTATAAACCCTCCCATAAATTACCTAGGATTTGTTGTGACTTTTCAGCATTTTTATTAATTAATGGTTTGTCATTATATAGTACTATGTCAGAAAGCGGAATTTGAATATACTTTTTTAATGGCAATTGAAAATAATCCACTAAACGCTTCCAGCTATACTGTAATTGCTGTTTTACAGCATGATCTAAAACATACTTCCACTCCTTTTGTTCCTTATTTTCCGCTATACGAAATGATTGCAAGGGGGCAAATAAAGAATTAATTACGTACAGCTCGTCAAAACTCATTTGTTGGCTACTTTTAATGTTTAAATCATCATTATGTAATTCAGCATGATGGTAGGAGATTGTCACAAAGTATCTGCTTTCATCCGCTTGGATTTTTTTGTATTGGGCAATTTTCTCACTGTAATCCTCCCACTCTGAGAGAGTATCTAATAACCTCCCATTCGCATACAACAAAGAAATATCTTGTCTTAAATATGCTTCTCTATCTAAGATTGAGGTGACATCCCATTCAATGATATATTTATTATTTATTGGTTTATCTAATAGCGTAAGTGTGCTGTCTGTATGAGTAAACGTTACATCAGGGTCTATAGGGAAGTAAATAATGCTTTCTTGTGTAGAGTCATGTTGTACAAAAACGAACAATATTGCTGTGAAAATTGAAAAAAGAGCTAAAATGATAAAAAACGATCGTCTATTCATACTAACCCTCCATAGCTTAGGAAAAATGTAAACTAACTTATACTTATGACTAGCTAACTCATTTTTTAGGACTTACTTTATTCGAAAACATCCTTGAAATTGTTACCAACTTAGAACATCAAGAAGTAGATTTTATTAGATTGCCATTGATGTAAGATGCAAGGGTACTACAAACTTTAATTGTATTCATGTTTGGAACTTAGAAAGAAAAACAATAAACAATACGAATATAGCTACTTTACTGGTGTATCTTTAGGTACAATGAAAATACATATTTTCCAAATTATTGTGGACGATCATTGACAGGCATTCTATAAATATGTATGAACCAACTTGTACAAATATCCACTAATAGATCATTCAAAGGTATTTTTTTTTGAAATAGAGTCAATGATGGTGGAAGAAGTTTGTTTGGTGGTGATGAGATGGATATGAGAAATAAAGTAACACCTGTTTCAGAAAACATAGCTGAAAATATACAATTTTTACGTAAGGAATTGGGTGTTGGGAAAAGCTTTGATGTTATTCATTTAGACGTTGAATATGCTAAAAGAGATATGGCCTTATTTTTAATTGATGGATTTGCTAAAGATGATATACTCCATTATTTGATGAAAATCTTATCCGAGTTAACAGAAGAACAACTTGAAAAAGAAGTATTGCAAAAGCTTCTAAAAACTTATATTCCCTATGTGGAGGTTGAAAAGACAGATAATTTAGAGACTGTAGTAGATGCTGTGTTGGCAGGGCCTACAGCATTAGTTGTTGATGGTATTGAACATGTCATTATCA
Organism: Cytobacillus sp. Hm23; assembly: GCF_051842895.1. Taxonomy (NCBI): domain Bacteria; kingdom Bacillati; phylum Bacillota; class Bacilli; order Caryophanales; family Bacillaceae; genus Cytobacillus; species Cytobacillus sp. Hm23. The sequence continues at coordinate 37,576 of NZ_JBPXRQ010000006.1, read as the reverse complement.
TTGATGCGAGAACATATCCTGTCAGGGGTCCAGAGGAACCAGATATTGAACGTGTTGTTCGAGGTGCAAGGGATGGTTACGTTGAAACAATAGTCTTTAATACTGCATTGACAAGGAGACGAATACGTGACCGAACATTACGTATGGAGTATATGCAAGTTGGTAGACGGTCAAAAACAGATATATGTATTTGTTATTTAGAGGATATCGCTGACACGGGACTAGTAGAAGATATAAAGCAGTCATTAAATAAAATAGATACAGATGGTATACCTATGGCAGAAAAAACAATTGAGGAATTTATTTCAGGGAGACATTGGAACCCTTATCCATTAGTTAGATACACGGAAAGACCTGACACCGCAGCAGCTCATATTTATGAAGGACATGTCATTATTATTGTTGATGGTTCTCCTAGTGTAATAATTACGCCTACAACATTTTGGCATCACTTACAGCACGCAGAGGAATATCGAAATAAACCAATTGTAGGAGCGTATTTGCGTCTTGTGCGTTTTGTAGCAATTTGGGCATCACTCTTTCTTTTACCATTGTGGTATTTATTTGCAAGCCATCCTGAATTATTACCAGAAGGGCTGGAATATTTAGCTCCAAAGGATGTAGGAGAACTTCCGTTATTATTACAGATTGTGCTAATAGAAATAGGTATGGATATGTTAAGGATGGCATCTATACATACTCCATCCTCATTAGCAACTGCGCTAGGCTTAGTTGCAGCTATTTTAATTGGTCAAGTTGCAATTGAAGTGGGTATATTTATTAATGAAGTTGTTCTTTATTTTGCTGTTGCAGCTGTTGGAACTTTCGCCACACCTAGCTACGAAATGAGTATGGCAAATAGGTTAATAAGAATTGCAATCTTATTATTTACTGCCATTTTTGGTCTAGCAGGCTTTATTATTAGTATTACGATATGGCTAGTGATGCTAGCGCGTATGAAATCATTCCATACACCTTACTTGTGGCCGTTTTTACCTTTCTCTTATCGAGCATTCAGAGATGTATTAGTTCGTGCGCCGATTCCATTGAAAAACAGGAGACCTACAATTTTACATCCAAAAGATCCCGATCGCTAGTAAAATGATTAACATAACGTGGGTTTGAAGAAAATCTAGGGAAAGTTACTCCACATGTTTGAAAACCCCACCTGAACTTAACAATTAATTTGTCGTGAGTGTCATCTTTGGCACTCATTTTTTTGTTATTTGTTATTCAGCTTGACGAATTAAGCTATTTCTTTATAAAGTAAGTGGTGTACAAGTGATTTGAAATAGTCTGACGTTAGGAGATAATTATTATGAGGACATTGTATGACGTTCAACAATTATTAAAAAAATATGGTACAATAATATACATTGGTGATAGAATTGCCGACCTTGAATTAATGGAATCTGAATTAAAAGAGCTATATCAATCACAGCTTGTAGATGTAAAGGACTACCAGATGGCACTACTTTTACTTCGTCAAGAAGTTCAACGTTTGAAAGACGAGTTATAAAAACGTATAAAGCTATTATTTTTTATACATTTTAATAATTTTCTTGTAGTATCGATTGATAAACTTAATTAATAAAAGGAATGAAAGATAGAATGGATAATAAATGGTATGTTGGTGTAGATATTGGAGGAACAACAGTAAAGTTAGCCTTTGTTGATAATGAAGGGAACATTATTGAAAAATGGGAAATTGCTACAGATATTTCTGACAATGGAGAACATATAGTAAACCATATAGCGCAGGCTATAGATAATAAACTAGCACAGCTACAAAAATCGCGGAAAGATTTAATTGGAATTGGTGTAGGTGCTCCTGGTCCAGTAAATACATCAACGGGTGTTGTATACGTAGCTGGAAATTTAGGTTGGGAAAATTATTCTTTAAAAAGTCACTTGGAAGCGATAACAGACCTTCCTGTTATTGTCGATAATGATGCAAATAATGCTGCTGCTGGTGAAATGTGGAAGGGAGCAGGAGGAGGAGCTGAAGACTTAATTTGTGTTACGTTAGGAACTGGAGTTGGAGGAGGTATTATTGCTAATGGTGAACTCGTCCACGGTATAAATGGTGCGGGTGGAGAAATTGGTCATATTACTTCTGTACTAGAAAATGGTGCTTTATGTAGCTGTGGAAAAAAAGGATGTATTGAAACAATCGCTTCTGCAACGGGAATCGTTCGCGTAGCTAAAGAAAAACTTCAACAAACAACCATTTCTAGCAAATTAAGAGACCTTTCAGAACAGCAAGGACAAATTTCAGCAAAACTAGTTTTTGATACGGCCAAAGAAGGAGATCAATTGGCACTCGAAGTAATTGATTATATGGCCTTTCATCTAGGATTTGTTTTAGCTAGTTTAGCAAATGGTTTAAACCCTAAAAAAATAATTATTGGCGGCGGTGTATCACACGCGGGGGCAATTTTAGTCGATAAAGTAACGGAACAATTTAATCAATTTCTTTTTCCAAGAGTAGCAGAAGGTGTATCTATTTCTTTAGCTACTTTAGGAAATGATGCCGGGGTAATTGGAGCTGCATGGTTAGTAAAAAAGAATGTATAAACAAATAGAGGGAAAACGCAAAGGTTGACACATTGTCAACCTTTTTTGTTTCGCATTTATTACATTGATTGATGCTTTACATACTGAAAATTGAACCTAGTATCCTTAGTGGTCATAGCATCTTTTCTACAAAACTGTTGCGTAAAACGACTTTTTTTCACCTAGAAAGGAGTCCATTGTTTTCATTTATGTGACAACATTGTAAGGAAAATGACATCTATTACGATAGAAGATGTAATACAAGTATATTACACTCATTATAGACAGCTAAATGTCGAGGTGTCAGATATACCCATTGACAAGTAGAGTAAGACAAAGTATTGTATACACTGTACTATAACTATTAGTACACATTTGGTTTTGTTTTAAAATATTAGAGTTATATCTCATACACAATCAGCTGATAAGGCATTTCTTATTATCAGCGATTTCACGTTTACAAAGGACGCCTTCATGTCATTGTATGAAACACAAAAGTCAGCGAAGCAACAAAGTAAATAGTCCAGCATAAAAGCTATCGAAAATGGTTTCCTTTAGGTTGTGTTATTATTGGAACAATTCTGAATATAAAAGTACATGAAACTTTTTGTTAGTTCATTCGTCTAATTATAGTAAGTGGTGAATAAGATAAAAAGATTATTTTAACAGTAGATAGTTAATTTTAATTTGCATTTTAGTAAAAAAAGTATTAAGATAACCATTAGTTGTTTTTGTTAATAGCCTATAAATGTAAAAAAATACAAAAAATTTTCCATTAGATATGCAATGATCTAGGGAGGAATTCAGTATGAAAAAATCATCATTGTCAAAAATGTCTATAATTCTTATAGCAACAGTTTTATTATGGATTAAGACATATATTGTCTATAAAACTAGTTTTGATATTAAAATTGAATCTTGGAAGCAAGAATTTATTCTTTTTATAAACCCATTAAGCTTTTTACTCATTGTGTTTGGTATAGCATTGTTTATTAAAGAAAAACGCCGTAATCGATATATTCTTATAACGAGTTTTATTGTTTCTTTTATTCTATTCGCTAATGTAATGTATTATCGAGAGTTTACAGACTTTATTACGATACCTTTACTCTTTCAAGCTAATAATCTAGCAGATTTAGGTAATAGTATATTCGAGTTACTACATGTGACTGACATATTTATGTTTGCAGATGTGCTCATTTTATATTTCATTATGCGTAAAAACAATATTCTTACATCACTAACAACTTTTACAAACAGAGAACGTAGAGCATATTTTTTAATGGTCGCAGCAGTTGTATTTTTTAACTTAGGTCTTGCAGAAACAGAACGTCCTCAGTTGTTAACTCGTACATTTGATCGTGAAATGCTCGTGAAAAATATCGGGTCATACAATTATCACATATATGATCTTGTTTTAACGTCAAAAACTAAAGCACAAAGAGCATTTGCAGACAGTAGTGAATTTGTTGAAATTGAGAACTATTTAAATGCAAATTACACAGAGCCAGATGAAGACCTTTTTGGTATAGCAAAGGATCGCAATGTCATTATGGTTTCAATGGAATCTTTGCAAAGCTTTGTGATTAACGAAACAATTAATGGCGAAGAAATTACACCATTTTTAAATGATTTAATTGAAGAAAGCTATTACTTTGATAATTTTTACCATCAGACAGGTCAAGGGAAAACATCTGATGGAGAATTTTTAGTTGAAAACTCGTTATATCCTTTAGGTAGAGGAGCTGTTTTCTTCACGAATGCTGAAAACGAGTTCCGTGCAACACCAGAGATTTTAAAAGAAGAAGAAGATTATTATTCCGCAGTTTTTCATGCAAATAATAAAAGCTTTTGGAATCGTGATGTTATTTATCCTAACCTTGGATATGACCGTTACTTTTCATTAGTAGATTACGATGTGAACGAAGAAAACTCAATTGGTTGGGGATTGAAAGATATTGAGTTTTTTGATCAATCTGTTGAGAAACTTAAAACATTACCTCAACCGTTTTATACAAAATTTATTACGTTAACAAATCATTTCCCATTTGAGCTAGATGAAGAAGATAAAATGGTAGATGAATTTACGTCAAACAGTCGTACACTTAATCGTTATTTCCCAACGGTAAGATATATGGATGAATCATTAAAAAGCTTTGTAGAACAATTAAAGCAAGAAGGTTTATATGAAAATTCTATTCTCGTGTTTTATGGTGATCATTATGGTATTTCAGAAAATCATAATAAAGCGATGGGTGAGTTTTTAGAGAAGGACATCACACCGTTAGATGTCGTACAATTACAAAAGGTTCCATTCATTATTCATATACCAGGTGTGACTGACAAGAATCCAGAAATGATTTCTAAAGTATCAGGTCAACTTGATGTGAAGCCAACACTTCTACATTTATTAGGTGTTGATACGAAGGATGATGTTCACTTCGGATCTGATATTTTCTCAGAAGATAAACTAGATTTTATTGTGCTTAGAGATGGAAGCTTTATCACTGAAGATTATGTATATACAAAATCTACATGCTATGATAAAAAGACAGGCGAAGAGACCGATGGCTCTAATTGTGAGCCTTATGAAGAAAAAGCGAAGCAGGAGCTAGAGTATTCTGATAACATTGTCTACGGGGATTTATTAAGGTTTTATGAAGGAACATCTTATAATGAGAATTTAACAGAAGAGAAATAGTGAAGAGCTCATTAAATACCGAATGAAAATATTAAACGCTATGGCCATATGAAGTTGGTCATAGCGTTTTTATTCATGTTTTATTATTGATACTCATATTGTTGTATTAGGCTGTTTTCGCACTAATAAATTAATACGGATACATCTATAATACTCTTTTCTTCTATAGAATGATGATAGTCACATCACTGTGGTAATTTCGTATAAATAACGACAAATGTTCGAAAAGAGCCTTGTATTAACAAGATATAAGGAGGAATTACTATTGAAAGTTATAGTAAGAAAAGGTGATACATTATGGTATTTCAGCCAATTATTTCAGATTCCTCTGCAACTTATCATTGACTCCAACCCACATAAGAAGCCTAATATTTTGTCTATTGGAGATGAGGTGAAAATACCAGGCTTTACTTTAAGATCATATACAATTAAACCAGGGGATATGTATTGGAATATTGCGCAAAGGTTTAATGTATCAACTGATGCCTTATTGCTCGTAAATCAACACGTAAATCCAAATAAGTTAAGTATTGGCCAACGAATTTATATTCCCATTTCCATGTCAAGTGGTGTCATCCACACTAATACCTTATACGATTATCAAGCATTAGTTAGAGATATTGATAAACTACGTCAAGTATACCCATTTATTAAATTAAATGAAGCTGGGAAATCAGTTTTAAATTCAAACATACCCGAACTTATCATTGGAAGAGGTCCAAAAAAAGTTCATTGGAACGGTGCTTTTCATGCGAATGAATGGATAACGACAGCGATAATTATGCAATTTTTAAATGATTATCTGTTATCACTAACAAATAGTGGGTACATTCGTGGAATTTTAACACAGAAGTTGTATGATTCAGTTATGCTGTCAGTTGTTCCTATGGTAAATCCTGATGGTGTCAATCTTGTCATTAACGGCCCACCAAACCAAATGCCTTATAAAACTAAAGTAGTTCAAATAAATAACGGAAGTATGAATTTTTCTGATTGGAAAGCAAATATTAGAGGTGTTGACCTTAATAATCAATATCCAGCAAATTGGGAAATTGAAAAAGAACGTAAAAAGCCTAAGGCACCAGCTCCTCGAGATTATCCTGGTGATGCCCCATTAACAGAACCTGAAGCGATAGCAATGGAAAAACTAACAGAAATCCGCAATTTTGACAGAGTGCTAGCATTCCATACACAAGGAGAAGAGATTTATTGGGGATATGAAGGCTATGAGCCTCCATACTCAGAAGCAATTGTAAAAGAATTCGTTAGGGTGAGTGGATATAAAGCAGTACGGTACGTTGATAGCCACGCAGGCTACAAAGATTGGTTTATCCAAGAGTGGAGAAGATCTGGTTTTACTATAGAACTTGGAAGAGGAATAAATCCATTGCCATTATCTCAGTTTGATGAAATTTATAGCAAAACAGTTGGAATTTTTCTAGCTTCTATGTATATGTGATTTTTAGGTTTTCTTCTTGAAATGAAACCATTCACGCATCATAATCGTATATACAAGTAGGTGAGGTGAACGATAATATGCGTTGGTTATGGTTTGTTTTTTCTTTAATCGTAGTTGTAACAGTGGTCACGGGTTGTTTTATAAATAATGGTACAAAAACGATAGATAAACAACCTTTATTAAGATTTGTAAATGATTTAACTAAAGGGAAAATAGACCAGTTGTATACAGACAATTCAACAATTCAACCAATTGATCTTAATGATCGCAGCATTCAAACGGTTGGGGATTGGTACGATGATACGACGATATTGTATATTACTAACGAGAATGAAGGTTCTATTGTGTATAAGCACAATATCTACTCAGGAAAAAAGGAACAACTTTATAAGAGTAACTCAGAAATTTCAACAATAAAAGGGAACCATAATCAAAGTTATTTCTTGCTACATACTTTACCGACTACGTATGAGGCAGAGATTATTATTGTTGATAAGGAAGGGAAAGAGGTATTCAAGTGGGCTACAGGTTCTTACGAATTAAACTATGAATGGAACCCTTATAATCCTGAGCTACTATATGTAACGACTTTTTTTGCTGATTGGTCCTTTGAAACTTATTTATTAAATGTTTCCAAACAGAGTGTTGAAGAAAGTACAATCGATATACCATTTATTCAGTGGGCTGGAATTGAAGAAGTTACTTATTTAAAGTGGAACCAAGATGAACCATCTTACTCTGCACCATTGTATGAACTAAACCTACAAACCATACAAGAGCGGCATTTGATAGAGGATGTTTCGATGTATGCCACTACAAATAATCTCTTAATGACAATTACAACAGATGATGACAGTATTGCTTATTATTCCTTTTATCAAACTAGTCATATTAAAAAAATGACCCAAATGGAAATTCCGCTGTTAGCTCTTTATTCACAATGGTTTTTTCCTTATTTTGACTTTATTGAAAGCAAGGATGAATTTATCACGTTTGCTCCATACGGTAGTGGTAATTATGATAGCTATCACGATGATTTTGAGTTAATTACCTATTCCGTACTCACTGGTGAAAAAAAACTAATCTTGTCAAACATCGCTAACCTACCGATTAATATGTCGCCAAATGGTGAATATTGTTTGTATGGATACTATAATGAAAAAATTATTAACCTTAATGATAAAAAAATCTATGAACTGGTTCAGCTATAATAAGGTTTCTGCAAGTAAATTTCTTTTATATAATTAATGCTAATTCTTGTAATAAGAAACAGCATGATACGTGGGTCTATCCTAATTAAGGTATTAGGCTGTTTTCGCAAAGATGGGTGTTGTTCGTATTAATAAAATACACACGTATTCAACTAGATTTCGAGTCATATTTTCTGCTATAGTACGATATCTTTATCTTCTGATAAGTAAAGAAACAAAGTTGACGCGAAAAAATAAAAAACCATCGATTTATTTGATCGATGGTTTAATTATTTTGTTAGCTCTTTTTAGTGGGCAACTGCAGGGTAACCATGATTAATAACAGTCATAACAGTAAAGAAACCAAATACAGCGACTGTTCCAAAAGCAAAAAAGAGTCCTAGAAAATTTTTGTTTTTAAATGAGCTAACAACTCCAATTGCTGCCAAAATAGTAACTAACCCAAATATGAAGACAAGTCCCATCTGTACCATCTTTGTGCCTCCTTTAGATCTTATTAGCTTATATGTAAAGGCTCAAAACATTCCTATTATATTTTAATCGTTTTCATCTTATTTGTCGAGATGAAAAAATGACACTTCTATGTCATAAGCTTTAGCGATGCCATAAATTAACTCGATGTGTTGTTTATCAACAAAATATATGGTATTCTGGCCACCGTCGATTGCAACCACAAACTCATTTATTTCCATTAAAGCCATTTCAATTTGTTGTGGCTTACCACTATTCACAATAAATGGCGAAACCATATCTTTGTACATATAGTATTTACCTTTTTCAGATTTAAATCCATAATCAGTAAATATAGTAGTCGGTATTATATTTTCGGCGTGAAATAAAACGTACTCTTCTATATCATAATCATATGTTAATAAATATTCTTTTGCTAATATAGCATCTTCTGAATGAGAAAAAAGTAACAGCTGTTGATCAAAATCAAACGTGGTAATGTTACTTATTAATGCAGTTATGTCTAATAAATGAGTAGAGTCATCTACTTCTTCTGGTATTTCAACTCCATAATATGTAATCAATTTTTACACTCCTTAAAAGTCACCCTTATTTCAATCTTTCTGAGCATCTTTAATTAGTGTAAAATAAGATTAGAATGACTGCAATGGAGGAATACAAAATGATGAATTGGGAGCAAATTCCGTTAGGTCCCTTACAAACAAATGCATACATCCTTAGAAATGAACATAATGAGTGTATTATCTTTGATCCAGGAAGTGAAGGAGATTCCTTTAATGACTTATTAACAAGAAAATCTCTGCAGCCTTTAGCAATTGTTCTTACTCATGCACATTTTGATCATATAGGTGCTGTTGAAGTTGTTAGAAAAAAGTGGGGTGTCCCTGTTTACATCCATAAAGATGAACAAGATTGGCTTACAAATGCTTCATTGAATGGTTCAGCATATTTTTCATTAGGCGCTGTTGTTTGTGATAAACCTGCCGACGTAATCATTGACAAGGAACAACAACTAACGATCGGATCATTTCATTTTACTGTTTTTGAAACACCAGGGCATTCGCCTGGAAGTTTATCATTTTATTGTGAAAGTATTAAGACTGTTTTTTCTGGTGATACACTCTTTGCGGGTAGTATAGGGCGTACTGATTTACCTGGTGGAGACCATCAGCAATTGCTTGATAGCATTCATGCAAAATTATTATCTCTTCCTGAAGATACGATTGTGCTACCTGGTCATGGCCCTGAAACGACAATTGAAATTGAAATGAGTAACAATCCTTTTTTAAACGGGTTTTAATACTATGGTGAATATGAACACAATTATTAGAGATGCAATTAGTTCAAGTCAAAACAAAATGATATCTTATGCGCAATTTATGGAATTAGCACTGTATCATCCTAACTACGGCTATTATATGCGAGAACAAACTAAGATCGGTAAAAAAGGTGATTTTATAACGAGTAGTAATATTTCCAATGTTTTTGCTGTCTTGTTTACTAATATATTTATTGATTTAGTCGAACAGCAAAAAGTGCCCCCAATGATTGTTGAAATTGGAGGAGGCAACGGTCGATTTGCAAAATCGGTACTAGAAGAATGGAAAGAAAGATCTCCCCAGTCATATGAGCAACTTACATATATATTGATTGAAACTAGTCCATATCATCGTGAGTTGCAAAGGCAGCTGCTCATAAATGAACAAGATAAAGTGATTCAGCTTGAATATCTTCAGGAGTTGGTTGAAAATCATCCTTTTTATCAGGGGATTGTTTTTACAAATGAATTATTCGATGCTTTTCCAGTTGAAGTAATTGAAAAACGTAATGAGGAATTACATGAAGTTATGGTGAGACTAAATGATGATAACGAACTCGAAGAATACTACGTACCGCTTTCAAATGAAGAAATTACCAACTATTTAGAGGAACAGAACATTGAATTAACAAATGGTCAACGCTTTGAAATTCCGTTACAGATGAAAAGTTTTATCAACCAGCTTAGTAGCACTCTAGAACAAGCGGTTGTATATACTGTGGATTATGGCTATACACATAAAGAATGGCAACATCCTGCACATATGAGAGGTAGTCTTAGAGGGTACCATCGTCATCAGCTCATTAACAATCCTCTATTAAACCCAGGAAATATGGACATCACTTCACATGTTCATCTTGATGCCGTTAAATATTACTACCGTGAGGCTGGATTTACCGAAGTCGCTATGCTGAGGCAAGATCAATTCCTCCTGGAGGCTGGTATATTACAATATTTACAAGAAAATAATGATACGAATCCTTTTTCTGAAGTTAGTAAAAGAAATCGTGCGATAAGAAGTTTAATTTTAGATGGTGGGATAAGTTCATACTTTCACGTCATCATGATGCAAAAAAACATGGATATAGCTTGGGAAATAAAAGATTAAGTTAAACTGCTACACTGGTTGTAGATGGAGGATATTTTTTAGCTTACACTGATGTTTAAATGAACAAGCTCTTTATAATCAAAACAAAAAGCGATGGACAACCATCGCTTTTTGTTTTGATTATTATCTCTTAATGTCCTGCGCCAGGTACCATTAAGAATGTAGTATAGTATGTGAAGCCCGCGAAAAAAACTGTTAAGTAAGCACCAAATATATAAAGATACATGCGCTCAGTTAGTTTTAAATAACCTAAAATAATAAAGAAGGCCGTTTGAGCGAAGAAAAGCAATGCTACTTCATTCATGTGACCAAGATAAAACATAACAGCAAATATACCTGTCCAAAACCCTAATACACGAAACATACGATCCATATGTATAAGTCCCTCCTTTATCCCCTTATATTCCACTTACATATTATAATGTACAATTTAGGCGATTGTAAACATAAGTTTGTTACTAGTTTGTGACTTTGACTTGATATGAACAAGAGTCACAACCGCGAATAATATTATCTTTTTCGATTAATTTTACATTATTGAATAATACTTCGAACATTCCATGTAAAAAAGCATAATGCATGCCACAAATAGCGTCAGTATGTTTATCAGCTAGTTCTTTAAATGGACAATTAAAGATTTGGAAAAAGATGATCGTTTTATCTTCATTATGCTCAAATTCTGGGTAAAAACCTAAAATAGTAGCAGAGTCTTTTAGTATTTTCAGCTTATGTTCGAATGACAGTGCCGTAGTTTGTGTATCATTTGGGTGAAGCTGTGAATCAATTATTTCTTGACCAAATGCTTTCCCTGTATCAAATAATGCTTCTTTTCCAGCCTCACCTAGTTTCATCATTGATTTTATGGCTACTTTTGCTAATAATTGATAATCGCGAAATGGGAAAAACAGTTGTACCACATCGTCAGATAAACGATATAAACGGCTTGGTCTACCACCTTTTCCCGTCTTCTTCGCCTCTGAAACAAGCATGTTAACATCTTCTAACTTAGACAAGTGGAGACGTGCGACATTCGGATGAATTTTAAACTCATCAGCAATTTCTTGAACGGTAACCTCACTATGTCTTTTAGTTATATATTGATAGATGTAATAACGAGTAGGATCAGATAATACATTTGTAATTTTTAAAGTTTGTTCCATACAATTCACTCCTAACAATGGAATCTTAATTCCATTATAATACAGGCGTATTTACATTTAAATGTTATTTACGTGGTAAACATTAGTTGTTCTAAATTGTTCACAATTTGTTGACTATTTTGTTATTATTGACAAATCAATTTTATTTATTTACGTTAAATGCGGAGAGAAAAAGATAGCCATTTGTTGTCCTACTCCTTAAGTAAAGCCCTTCGCTCGTTGAAACTTAAATCATAAGCTAAGCTGCAGCATCTCATAGTTAAATTTATACCCTTCTAAATAAATATATTAATACGAAAAAAAAGAAGGAGAATGGAGATTTACGTAGAAGAGTGTTTATTAATCAATATAAAAGGAGGTCGATACATTTGCCAGCGATTGAACGAATTGGTGATCGCTTATTAACTGAGGCCCAACACTTGGGCGTATCTGATATTCACTTTATGCCTCGAAAAAAAGATGCTCTTATTCAATTTCGGCTAGACAACGAACTAACTGCAAAGGAAATGATAAGTAAATCAACATGTGAACGATTAATTGCACATTATAAATTTCTTGCCGGAATGGACATTGGTGAAAGGCGAAGGCCGCAAAATGGCGCATTATCAATGATTATTAATAGCAAAAACCTTCAACTTCGGCTATCAACCTTACCTACGATTAATAATGAAAGCCTCGTTATTCGATTATTACCTTCAGATTCATTTTATCCACTCAACTTTTTAACTCTTTTCCCTAATACGACAAAAAAACTTATTTCTCTATTAAAACATGCTCATGGGTTAATCATTTTTACAGGTCCAACTGGCTCAGGTAAAACTACCACATTATATTCTTTACTTCATTCATCTCAACACCTGGTAAATCGAAACATTATTACGCTTGAAGATCCAATTGAAAAAAGGAGTGATAAAGTTATTCAAGTACAGGTAAATGAAAAGGCAGGTATCACATACTCAAATGGGCTAAAGGCGATACTACGACATGATCCTGACGTAATTATGGTTGGAGAGATTCGAGATGCAGAAACTGCCAAAATTGCTGTTCGAGCATCACTTACCGGACATCTAGTGTTAACAACCATGCATACAAGAGAAGCGAAAGGTGCTATTTATAGGCTGTTAGAATTCGGTGTTCCAGTACAAGACATCTCTCAAACTCTAATTGCAATTACCGCCCAAAGGTTAGTGAACATTAAATGTCCATTTTGTGCTGGGGAGTGCTCGAAATATTGTAAAACGTTACGCACATATAGGAGAACGAGTATTAGTGAGTTTGTATACGGTAAAGTATTAACAAAAATGATTGATGAAGCTAAGGGTGATTCAGTTGACTATAGTTATAAAAAAATGAAAGATATCATTAGTAAAGCAATAGCTCTTGGATTTATTTCTACTAAAGAATTCGATAAATGGGTATACAAAGATGAAATCGAAAAATAAATGGAATTTAAAACAACAAGCCCAATTTTGTCGTAGGTTAGGTGAGTTGCTAGAAAAAGGGTATACTTTATCTCAAGGTATTGAGTTTCTCACTTTACAATTGTCTAAATCACAACAAGAAGATCTAAATTATTGCATAGGAAAAATGAAAGAAGGTTACTTACTTCACGAAGTTTTAGAACATTTATCTTTTCATAGGGACTTACTGAGCTATTTATACTTTTCTGAGCAACAAGGTGAATTAGCAAAAGCATTGCTAGAAGGCAGTTCAATTATAGCCAAAAAAGACGTATATTATAAAAAGTTTATTAAGGTTGTTCGTTACCCTGTGTTTTTAATCGTTGTAGTGTCTTTATTGTTTGTGGCTGTGCAGCAAGTATTATTGAATCAATTTGACCAATTAAATCAATCAATGAAGTTAACGAAAACTACTTTCTCAACAATTCTACAAAATGTGTATGCGATTACACCTTATATCTTTTTAACTGTTTTGTGTTGTCTTATCTTATCGTTAGCGTTTTACTTTACCTTCTTCAAGAAACAATCTCCTATTTTACAAATGAATATCATTTGTAAGATACCGTTCCTTCATTCATCAGTAGCTCAAATAAACTCCCAATATTTTTCTTTTCAATTAAGTACTTTACTTAGTGGTGGCCTATCCATTAATGAATCGTTGTTGATTTTTGAGCGGCAGTATCATTTAGCATTTTATCAGTTAGAAGCAGCTCGCATTCGTCAGCAGCTAACTTCAGGAGAATGCTTAGAGGCAATTATTGAATCCAGACCTTATTTCGAGAAAGAATTAGCCCTAGTTATTTCTCACGGACAATCCAATGGAAACCTCGCAAATGAATTGTATCATTATAGTCAATACACATTACTAAGAATCGAAGAAAAAGTAATGTCGTTTTTAAATGTTTTACAACCAGCTCTTTTTATAAGTGTAGGTATGATCGTTGTGTTCATTTATTTAGCAATCATGATTCCAATGTTTCAGTTAGTTAAAGCTCTATAGTATGTGTGAAAGAGAGGAGAAAATGATGGATGAAAATGGTTTTACGTTAATCGAGATGTTAATTGTTCTTATGGTAATTTCAGTACTGTTAATTATAACAATACCTAATATTACTAAACATAGTAAAGTGATAAACGAGAAAGGGTGTGATGCATTAATAAATATGGTACAAGCTCAGGTGAAAGCTTATGAGATTGAACATGAGACGATTCCGACAATAACTGCACTTTTAGAAGAAGGATACATTACGACAAATACGTGCCCAGGTGGAAATGTTATAGAAGTGGGTACCGACGGTAGCGTGAAGGAAGGTGATGTGACTGAAGAATGACAATTATAAAAATGAACGGGGTTATACATTAATTGAAGTAATGATTGTCTTAGCTATCGTTTCTATAATGGCTTCTGTTTCAGTTCTACAAATTAACCCTCTTATTGAAAAAAGAAAGGTGGCACATTTTTTTGCCCAATTAGAAAATGATATTTTTTACGCTCAAATTTATGCATTGAGTAATCAAAAAAGCATAACACTTCTTTTCTCAAATCAGGATTCAACATATTATGTTCTTTCTAATGGTATGAGCTCTCCTATTATGCAACGCTCATTTGACAAAGGTTTTAACATAGAAAAAGGAACATTAGGGTTAAGTATATCTTTTCGTAGTAATGGTGCAATAAGTCAAGCAGGAACATTAATTGTAAACCATCATGATAAGAAATATAAAGTAGTTTTTTTGCTAGGAAAGGGAAGGTTTTATGTTCAAGAATTGTAATGGCTTTTCTATGATTGAACTATTAATATCCTTAAGTATATGGCTTCTTATGCTCCTCATATTATTACCTCCGCTAACTCATATTGTTCAGGAACGAAAAAATATTCAGTTGATCAATACAGCTAATCACATTGTGTCGAATAAGCTTCAAATTTATCATTCAGAATCGTATTTTGCGGATGAGCAAATGAAGGTTAACAATTATAAGTTCACAGTTGCTTGGGAAGACGCGGATGAATTCTTAACTAAAGTATGTGTATCGTATATAGATTTTCGAAAGGAAGAAAAGAAAAGGTGTGGTTATACAAACAAATAATTCGAACTGCAAAAGGTTTTACGCTCATAGAGGTTTTGTTATCACTATCTATTTTTTTATTAATTGTTGCATTTTTACCTACCATGATAGCTATTGTTTTTCCAAATGATGATAGTAATGATCAAATCAATAAGCAAGAATGGGAATTATTTCTACAACAAGCGCGTATAGAATTGAGAGAAGCAATTGCTATCAATGTCAATTCCAACACATTATATTTAACGACTAGTCATCAGAAAACGATTTCCTATGAACAATACAAGACTATACTTAGGCGTAGGGTAGATGGGACAGGGCATGAAGTGTTAATACAAAACATTTCTTCTGTTATCTTTCGTCCTGTTACAGAAGGTATTATTATCCAAGTTATCGATCTTAGTGGTGAATTATATGAAGAGCGAATTTCTTCAATGGTAACTTTGGAGGTGCCTTACCGTGAAAAAGAATAATGAACATGGTTTTATTTTTCCAGTTACGTTAGTTATGAGCCTGTTATTTTTTTTAGTGCTACTTCATCAAATAGAAATGTATGTAGTAGAAAAAAACTTTTACCATGAAATAGAACAACTTTATATACTAGAAAACATTATGCAAATGGCTACTGCAGATATTTTAACGGACGTTCATGACAATGCTCACCCTATTCGAAATAAAATATACACATATCCAAATGGACGAGCAATGTACTCAACAGAACAAATTGAGGAAGGGCTGCTTAAAATATCGATTGAATGCAAAACATTACAAAAACGTCTTTACAATGCCTTCTTTATTTATGAATTAGAAGAGGGTAGAATAATAAAATGGGTAGAAAACCGTTAGTGAACTCGTGCGAGAAAAACTCAAATATATTCGCCAATTTAAGCGGGAAGCATTACATTAACTACATTAAATTTAAATATTTTATTACTATGGGGGGAGAAAATGAAAGCAGTCATCTTAACAGGCTTCATGGGTGCTGGAAAAACTACTGTAGGAAAACGTTTAGGAGAAGAGTGGAAGTTACCTGTAATTGATACTGATGATTACATTGAAAAAAAAGTGGGGAAAAAAATTAGTGAGATTTTTGAAGGAGAAGGAGAGGATACATTTCGTCAATATGAAAGAGAATTGCTACCTACATTACCAATAGAAAATGTTGTGATTACTACCGGTGGTGGAATCGTTATTCAAGAAGAAAACCGTAATTGGATGAATGATAATAGTTTTGTAATTTATTTACATTGTGATCTAGAGCAAATCATTTCTAGACTAGAAGGGGATTCATCTAGACCTTTAATAAAAAATAGCAAAAAGGAACAGATTGAACACATATTGACAACAAGACTTCCATATTACAAAGAATGTAGTGTGACAATTGATACAACAAACAAAAGTATAGCGCAAATTGTAGATGAAATTAATTTAGAGGTTAAAAAAAGCATAGGAGGAGATAATAAGTAGTAGATAGTAGGAGGTGTAGCTGTTGTCTACGAATGATTATGTGAAATATGTTACCCAACAAATTGTTAGTTATATTGACCAACCGAAAGAAGAAAGAAAAAAATATCGTCAAAAACGAAAAAATGAACGTACCTCTTTTGGAAATCGATGGTTTGGTGTTTTGCCTCTAGCATTTTCAATGTTTGTACACAGGAAGATAAAGACGAAGTAAACCCCTCGTTACAGAAGGCTGTTTTTGCATAAATTGGTGTATTTCCTATTAGGAAAAATAACTAGAGTTCATAGCATCTTTTTTCTGTAACATGCTGACTAACATATATACAGCCACTTCTATTGTATAAATTTGACGATAATAGCAACAAAGTTTATTAAAAGAGCCTTAAAGAAAGCATAAGTTTTATACGCATATAATTGTGAAAAACTAAATATGTTTGGTTTAGAACATCTTCACTTGTGAAGATGTTCTTTTTAGAGTTGAAAATTGATAGTCAATTGTATGAAAAAAGTATAGCTAATTAGTCATCTATCCCTTACATTGTTTATTCGTCCTGCATTTACTACTTATATATGACAGTATTTTATTTAAGGAGGGCGTATGGGTTGATTCAAAAGGGTGACAAAGTGGTAATGCATAGTTGTGAAGAGGCAATTAAACATAATGGTAAAATTTGGACTTGTAGAACTGATGAATATGAACGACATGGAGAAAGACTTGTTTTTCTAAAAAATTATAGTGGCTGCTTCCCTATTGAGTATCTACAGAAGGTATATCTTAAATCAGAAAAGCGAGAGCTGCTAAATAAATTAAGCGAACAACAAGAAGAACTTGAAAGGCTAAAAGAGCAGTTAGATTGTTCTGTTGATGCTGCTACTGATTTTTTTGATGATAAAAGTTTTTATAAACATGAGTTGGAAAAAGCAAAAAGGGAAATTAAACACTTAACTGAAGAAAACACTAAACTTAAACGAGAAAGCAAGTATTGCAATAAGGATAAAAAGCAGAGTGTGGAAGAGGAAAAAAAAGATCTTCAGAAGGAGAAATATATTACAGATAAAGATAATAAGAAACAAAAAAAAGAATCAAGAAAACAAGCGCTTGAAGAATATTTTGATAAGTAACCTTTAACGTGAGATTGTTACTATGTAGTTCTAGGTAGGATAAACTTTGTTGCTACTGAGATTTTTTTATAATAGCAGCAAATAAATTTATGCAACTTTACTTCATTGTAAATCTGAAAAGCTGCTACGAAAGCTGGATTTATACGTAAGTATTTCTTAGTACTAAATTCAACAATCAATGCAAAAAAGTCATTATTATAAGTATACTCCAAACACATATAGCCATTTGTTTTTGATGCATGACGTTATGCATCTTTTTTAATGCTGGACGTTTGTCTAAGGTAAAATAAGCCTCCGTTTATCACTTTTACATTTATTGTAGGTTGATATTGTTCCTGTAGTGCTCTTTTTTCTGTTTCGTAACAATCAGGCTTTTCTTCTACTCCATCATAAAAGTGATTTAATAGTGATAGATCCTCATTCCATCTTTCGTGTGCTTTATCAGCCCAAGAGTGATCTTCTTGTTCAATCGTGTGATTTATATGTTGCTTCAAACGTACTAGCCCACTCTGTGGCATGATAAGTGGTGACATAGTAAAGCATAGATCAGGTATTTTAGGTGTTAACCGAAGTTTATTTAATTGCTCTTGGAAATTTGTTACTATCATGCCATTAATCATATGTAGACCTAAAGAATGAATATAGTCACGTTTTCGATCACATTCGTACGATATTAGCACATTGATACCTATCCAAGGATAGAGAGGGATACTTGAATGGTTTGGTGGTGTCACGTTATCTTCATATAGACGAATGAACCCAGCTAATTTTTGTAATGAGGCAAAGATCTGATGTAACCGGGGTGAACCAAAATGTACAACCTCACCTTTTTTTGTGGTTGAAGCTTTACTCTGATCCGTAATGAGTGTAAGCTTCATTGGATTTGGTATCCCTCCTGTTTTCTCTAAATAATGCCAATAAAATGGTCTATTCATTAATTCTTTATCTAGGTCAACTGATAATTGTACTGTTAAATAGCCATGTTCATTTTCAATAACATGACAATCGTTCGATGAAAAAAAATGGTATAAAAAATTATGAATTTCCTGTTGATGCATGATTTTCCCTCACTTCATTATTTATGTGTTCAGCAAATTGTATGGCTGATGTTAAGTTATCCATTTTTATTTTCATTTCTCCTTCGCTCCTTGAGTTGAATAAAATATCTTGTAACTGGGCCTCTAAATTTTTTATGTCTAATCTTGTCAGAATTTCATCTAGCTCTCCAACCACTCTTTCGAATAAATGTATTTTTTCATATAATAGCTTTAGCATATGTTCTTCTACAGTATGTTTAATAGCAAAATTATAAATAAATACATCGTTTTCTTGACCAAGTCGATGTACTCGTCCAATTCTCTGTTCAAGGCGCATTGGATTCCAAGGTAAATCAAAATTGATAATATGGTTGCAAAATTGTAAATTTATCCCTTCTCCACCTGCTTCAGTTGCAATTAATACTTGGGCATGGTTTTTGAATAATTGTTGCATCCAATCTTTTTTACCTCTTTTAAAACCTCCTCTGAATGGAACTGATGATATACCGTGTTGCTGCAAAAACCATTGTAAATAAAGTTGGGTGGCACGATATTCTGTAAAAATAATTACTTTATTATTTATCGACTTGATTAATTCCAAAGCTTTTATAGCTTTTGAATTTTGAGTAACTCCTTCTACCTTTTTCAGTAACTCTTCAATAAATAATGGTGGCTGAATAGGCTTGCCTTCTTCATCTTTTTTATTAAGCATATTTTTTAATGTATAAAAAACTGCCTCGCGGCTACTGCATGCTTCTCGTTGTAAAGTGATGATTGAAAATTGACTATTTATGTATAGATGACTATTCGTTCGTATATTATTTATAGAGTTATATAGTTCTTGTTCTTCTTTTGTGAAATCAATTGGCACAGTTTGAACGTGCCTTTTCGGCCATTCAATACCAGTATCGCCTCGACGATTTCTGAGCATAACTTTATTTACAAGCTCTTTTAAATATTTATCATTTTCAACTGTGCGATTTTTTGCAGAAAAAGCTTGTTCAAAATAATCTTGATTACCTAAATGTCCTGGTTTTAGAAGCGAAACGAGGTTAAATATTTCTTCAATTTTATTTTGTATAGGTGTAGCTGTTAATAATAAACAAAACTTTTTCTTTAAATGCTGAACAAACTCATAGTTTTTTGTTTTATTGTTTTTTAATTTATGTGCCTCATCAATAATAATTAAATCATAGCTTTGTTCGAAGATAATCTCTCTATGTGGATTGCGTTTTGCTGTATCAATTGATGAAACGACAACGTCACATTGCTCCCAAACATAACTTTTCTTTTGTTGAATTGCTGGAATAAAAAATTTTTCATTTAATTCTTTACACCATTGAGTAACGAGGGAGGCAGGTACTAAAATTAATACTTTCTTAACCAATCCACGGATCATGTACTCTTTTAAAATGAGACCAGCTTCAATCGTTTTTCCTAAACCAACTTCATCAGCTAAGATCGCCTTGCCGTTCATTTTTTCCACAACCTGTTTAGCAACATCTAATTGATGAGGTAGAGGGGTGAGGTTTGGTAAATGTTTAGGAGCTAGCAATCCATCGAATGTTGGAATGACAGAGTGTTCAGCTGCTTCAATTGCCAACTTATACAGGTTGTTGTTTACCCACGGCCCATCATCGTTAATACGCTTTAAAAAGTTTTCTTGCCATGTTTCATCAAATTGAATATTAACTTTCATATTCTATGTCCCCCTTGTTATAAAAAGTTTCTTATTTCGGGGAAAATCATTGTTTTATATCGATTTGACTAAAAATCAGTATTGTAAGCGATTTACTTTAGCAAAACACGAACATTTAATCTTTTCCCGTTCAATAACGTTAGAAATATTATATTGCTCAATAAGGTCAACTAATGGTAGGATGATAGTATATTTTATTGTAGTATGTGCAAGTTTTAAAATTAATATTAAAAGCGAATGATGGTAGAGGGAGAGACTACGTATTTGTAGCGCCGAAGGAGCAAGCATTAAATTGTGAATCTCTCAGGCAAAAAGACTTCTACTTGACGCAACTCTGGAGAATGTTCTTCATTTTTTGCGGCAGTGAAGTATTACATAGCGAAAATGCTGAACTACCAAAGGGGCAAGCTTTATTGAACGAACTAAATCGAATCAATAAGGTAAACTTTCAGGTACCAGGACAGAGAACTTCACAAATATATTGTGGAGTTACTCTGTCTTTTTTTTGCATGTGCATTTCGTAACGTTTATATGTCCAAGCGCTTAGCTACTCGAGGTCACTTCACCATATCACCTGAAGGTAAATGCCACCTTCAAGTAGTATGCCTCCAGTGCTTGTTGAGGATAAACAAGACGCTTACGCATTTAATTATTGTCTAGCTTCAGCGTCTATCCCCTCAAGGTCACTTCACTATATCACCTGAAGGTAAATGCCACCTTCAAGTAATATGCTTCCAGTGCTTGTCGGGGGTAAACAAGACGCTTACGCATTTAATTATTACAAAGGGGAGGAAATAATATGTCTCAATTAAAGCGTACACCTCTGTTTGAAGTATACGAACAATCGGGTGCTAAAACGATTGATTTTGGTGGCTGGGATTTACCAGTACAATTTTCTAGTATTTTAGAGGAACATGAAGCAGTACGAACGCGTGCGGGACTTTTTGATGTATCGCATATGGGGGAAATCACTGTTAAAGGTGAAGATAGTTTAGCATATTTGCAAAAAATGATGACAAATGATGTATCAAAGTTAAAGAATGGAAGTGCTCAATACACAGCAATGTGTTATGAAGATGGAGGAACAGTAGACGATTTATTAATATATAAAAAGTCTGATAACAATTTTTTGCTCGTTGTAAATGCAGCGAATATAACTAAAGATTATGAGTGGTTACAATCACACCTTTTCGGGGAAGTTGTACTAGAAAATATTTCAGCGAATGTTGCACAGCTTGCTATACAGGGACCATTAGCAGAGAATGTTCTTCAAAAACTAACATCAACGAATCTACAAGACATTAAGTTTTTTAAATTTCTCGATAATGTAGATTTGAAAGGATATAAAGCCCTTGTGTCTCGAACAGGTTATACTGGGGAAGATGGGTTTGAAATATATTGCGAAATTGAAGATTCTATCCATATTTGGAAAGAAATCCTTGAAGAAGGTAAACCTGAGGGGATTCAGCCATGTGGACTTGGAGCGCGTGATACACTTCGTTTTGAAGCTAACCTACCATTATATGGTCAAGAACTTTCAAAAGATATTTCACCGTTGGAAGCTGGCATAGGCTTTGCTGTTAAAGTGAACAAAGATGTTGATCATTTTTTCGGGAAGGAACAGTTAGTTGAGCAAAAAAATGAAGGTACAGTACGCAAGTTAGTCGGTATTGAAATGATTGATAAAGGCATTCCGAGACATGGTTATGATGTGTATAAAGGAGATGAAAGAATAGGTGAGGTAACTACTGGAACTCAATCACCAACTCTTAAAAAAAATGTTGGTCTCGCCTTGCTAAAAACTGAATTTACTGAACTAGGAACAGAAGTTGATGTTCAAGTTCGAAAACGTAAATTGAGAGCAAGAGTAGTTTCAACGCCGTTATATAAACGTCCAAAAAAATAAGTACTTTATAGAAGAGAGGGGTAAAGTTATGAAACATCGCTATTTACCAATGACTGAACATGATAAAAAAGAGATGCTTGAAGCTATTGGAGTTAGCTCAATTGATGAACTTTTTAATGATATTCCAGAAGGTGTTCGATTTAATGGGGAATACAATATTAAACAAGCCTCTTCAGAACCTGAATTAACACGAGAGATGGCTACGCTTGCTGAAAAAAATGCCAATACACAAACGCACGCTTCTTTTCTAGGTGCAGGAGTCTATAGCCATTATATGCCAATTATAGTCGACCATGTTATTTCTCGATCAGAATTTTACACAGCTTATACACCATACCAACCAGAAATTTCTCAAGGAGAACTGCAAGCCATCTTTGAATTCCAAACAATGATTTGTGAATTAACAGGGATGGATGTAGCCAATTCTTCAATGTATGATGGCGGAACAGCCCTTGCTGAAGCAGCTATGTTAAGTGCAGGACATACACGTAAGAAGAAAGTACTCGTTTCAAAGACGGTGCACCCTGAATCAATCGAAGTTTTGAAAACTTATGCTAAAGGACAGCGTATCGAAGTTGTTGAAATTCCAACAAATAACGGTGTAACTGATGTCCGTGAACTAGCAAAAGAAATGGATGATACGGTTGCTTCAGTAATTGTACAATACCCTAATTTCTTTGGACAAATTGAGCCATTAAAAGAAATAGAAGAAATAGCACATTCAGAAAAAAGTATGTTTGTAGTATCGAGTAATCCATTATCATTAGGGGCTTTAACACCACCAGGTGCCTTCGGGGCAGATATTGTTGTTGGTGATGCACAAGTATTTGGCATACCTACCCAATATGGTGGTCCGCATTGTGGATATTTTGCGGTCACTTCGAAACTTATGAGGAAAGTTCCTGGACGCCTTGTTGGTCAAACAGTGGATGAAGATGGACGCCGTGGTTTTGTTTTAACACTTCAAGCACGTGAGCAACATATTCGTAGAGATAAAGCAACGTCGAATATTTGTTCAAACCAAGCGTTAAATGCGTTAGCAGCCTCTGTTGCAATGACCGCCCTTGGGAAAAAAGGTGTTAAACATATGGCAACTCAAAACATACAAAAATCGCAATATGCAAAAAATCAACTTATAGGGCATGGTTTTGAAATAGCATTTGAAGGTCCTTTCTTTAATGAATTTGTTATTAAATTACGAAAATCAGTAAAAGAAATCAATCGTAAGCTTTTGGATAAAGGGATTATCGGCGGATATGATTTAGGTAAAGATTTTGCTGAGCTAGAGAATCATATGTTAGTAGCGGTTACCGAACTACGTACAAAGGCAGAGATTGATACTTTTGTGAAGGAATTGGGGGATGGCAATGAATAATCAAGAGCAACCATTAATTTTTGAGTTATCCAAGCAAGGGAGAATTGGTTACAGCTTACCAGATTTAGATGTCCCTAATATAAATGTTAATGATGTTTTACCTAATGATTATATAAGGGTAGATGAGCCAGAGTTACCAGAGGTATCCGAATTAGACATTATGCGCCATTACACAGCTTTATCAAATCGGAATCATGGAGTTGATTCAGGGTTTTATCCACTAGGTTCTTGTACTATGAAGTATAATCCGAAAATTAATGAAAATGTTGCGCGATTTAGTGGATTTGCAAACATCCATCCTTTACAAGATGAGGGTACAGTACAAGGGGCACTTGAGCTCATGTATGATTTACAAGAGCATTTAGTAGAAATTACTGGGATGGATGTTGTAACGTTACAGCCCGCAGCTGGTGCACATGGTGAATGGACAGGGTTAATGATGATCCGTGCTTATCATGAAGCAAACAATGATTTTAATCGAACAAAGGTCATCGTACCAGATTCAGCTCACGGTACTAATCCTGCATCAGCAACAGTAGCAGGCTTGGAAACTGTAACTGTAAAATCTGATGACAATGGGTTAGTTGACCTTGAAGATTTAAAGCGTGTTGTTGGACAAGATACTGCAGCGTTAATGCTAACAAACCCAAATACGTTAGGACTATTTGAAGAAAATATTATTGAAATGGCGGAGATTGTCCATGGAGCTGGAGGGAAGCTTTATTACGATGGTGCTAATTTAAATGCGGTGTTAAGTAAAGCACGACCTGGTGATATGGGATTTGATGTTGTTCATTTAAACCTTCATAAGACATTTACAGGTCCACATGGTGGAGGTGGACCAGGTTCAGGGCCAGTTGGAGTTAAAGAAGACTTGCTTCCTTTTCTACCAAAACCAGTATTAGTAAAAGGTGCAACAGGCTTTACATTCGATTACGATCGCCCACAAGCTATTGGTAGAGTTAAACCTTTCTACGGAAATTTCGGAATCAATGTTCGTGCTTATACGTACATCAGATCTATGGGTCCTGACGGATTGAATGCAGTTACCGAATATGCTGTGTTAAATGCAAATTATATGATGCGACGTCTTGCAACACATTTTGATCTGCCTTTCGATAAGCATTGTAAGCATGAGTTTGTACTATCTGGAAAACGTCAAAAAAAATTAGGCGTGCGTACACTTGATATTGCTAAGCGGTTGTTGGATTTTGGCTACCATCCACCTACAATTTATTTTCCATTAAATGTAGAAGAATGTATAATGATCGAGCCTACAGAAACGGAATCGAAGGAGACACTCGATGCTTTTATTGAAGCGATGATCCAAATAGCAAAAGAAGCAGAGGAGAATCCGGAAATTGTTCAAGAAGCACCACATACAACAGTCGTAAAACGATTAGATGAGACAATTGCAGCCCGTAAGCCGATACTAAGATATAAAAAATAACGAAAACAAAGGATTCACCAATTTTTGGAGAATCCTTTGTTTTTTCTTAAGCACTTTTTGTAAATTAATGTTGCTATTGTTCCATAGAGACAAGGTGTTATGAACTACTTAATAAAAAAATCAATGATAAAACAGCCTTATCTTATTTAACTAATACATTATAAGAGGTTTTAAAACAGGATGATTGAAGAATTGTAGGTGTGTCATACTTTTAGTTATTTTTTTACTTTAATTTTTCCAGACCATTTCTTAAATCCGCCTTTTAAATGGTAGAGGTCTTTAAATCCTTTTCTTCTCAATGTTTGTGCAGCTCTACCACTTCTAATACTGCTTTGGCAATATAAATATACAGGTTTATCAGGTCTAAGTTCATTAATTCGCATTTTCAATTGTGACAATGGAATATTTCTAGCACCTAATATATGCCCACCTTCAAATTCATTTTGCTCACGTACATCTATTAATTGAGCTTTTCGATATCCCTCACGAAATTGCTCCTCAGTTAATGAAGTTAATATTCTTCTGCGGTATACCGTCATAATTACAAAGTAAACGAGCACAGCACCAACGATAATTAATAATAGTTCCACGAGTAATCTACCCCTTTTCTTCTCTTTCTATCGACATACATTATTATATAAGGCTAGGCTTTGATTAGTAAAGGAAATCCTTATTGCTTTTCAAATATATCTTACATTTGGTAGACTATAGACACGCAAAAGAAAGCTAAATAAAAGAGGTAGAGATATGAAAGAAAAATGGCGGTTTATCGATTCTGGAAATTGTTCACCAGCATTTAATATGGCATTAGATGAAGCATTATTAGAATGGCATAGCCAAGGTAAGATTCCTCCTACTATCCGTTTTTATGGCTGGTCTCCTCCAACATTATCAATTGGTTATTTCCAAAAAATAGAGAGAGAAATTGACTTAAATGCTGTAAAAAAACACGGGTTAGGATTTGTAAGAAGGCCTACTGGTGGTAGAGGGGTACTTCATGACAATGAATTAACATATAGTGTAATTGTTTCAGAGAAATATCCTAATATGCCTCATTCAGTAACAGAAGCTTACAGAGTCATATCTGAAGGGTTATTAGAAGGTTTTAAAAAGCTTGGCTTAGATGCATATTTTGCAATACCAAAATCAGAGGAAGAGCGAAGCAGCTTGAAAAATCCACGATCTTCGGTTTGTTTTGATGCACCTTCTTGGTATGAGTTAGTCGTTGAAGGAAGAAAAGTAGCTGGGAGTGCACAAACGAGACAAAAAGGAGTCATCCTCCAACATGGTTCGATATTACTTGATTTAGATGAAGATGTGCTTTTTAGTCTTTTTAAATATCCTAATGAACGTGTTAAAGAAAGGTTACAAAGACAATTTAAAAATAAAGCTGTTGCAATCAATGAATTAAGGGAAGAGGAAGTTACAATTGAAGAGGCAAAATCTGCATTTAAAGCAGGGTTTGCAAAAGGGTTAAATATTGATTTAGAACCGTATGAATTAACGCAAGATGAATTAGCGTATGTAAACGATATAGCAACAAAACGATATGAGAATGATGAATGGAATTTTCGCAAATAACTGAAGGCTCTTTTCGTTAAAGGTGTAAAGATAACATAACCATTAGTTCTATATGTGCTAAAAGCAGTTCGAAAACAGTCTCTTTAAATGGCTATTTTCGCATGTTGCTTTTCGTTTTTAGAGCTAAATACGATAATGGCATTCTACTGTACAACGAAGATTAACATTTAAAACCATTTTTTGGGTAATGATTTGGTAACAATAGCAACAAAAGTTTACAAGAAGAGTTTATTAAATTGAAGAGGGTAACTCAGGATGACTTGTCTCATACCCTATATGCTGTATATAAAGGAGGTATACACCTTACTATTATACAAGATATAGGGTGTGAGATATGTCTTTCGTTTATGAGTTATCCTCTTTTCTTTGGCTTTTTGTTGTTCTTATTCCTAAAATCTAATAAATCAAGCCATCTTTTTTTAAAAAAACTACGAACTTTACTTTTATTTTTATAGATTCCTCAATAATAAATTGACAAATCATTGATAAAACAGCCTATTTGGGACATACTTCCTACGGACAAAATAATGCAACTTCTAAATTAGTTAGAAATTCGTATATTAAACTACATATGCGACTGTTTTCTTCATTTTTCTATGAAATGTGTTCTTTTTTTTGTTTGACAAATGATAGAACACTTGACCTAAAATCAATATGTAGTATTAAATCATTTAAATGTAACACTATATATTGATTGGTTGACTGAAATATGGTAAATTATCAATGACATCATTTTTATAACATATGAACAATAATACTTCGTGAGAATGTACATACAAAATAGTGATATTAATAAAGGGAGTTGTAGCAATGACTGTTGTGCTAAAAGAGAAAATGAAAGTGAACGAAGAGAGATTAAATAAGGATATTCAACTTTATCCCCAAGTTCATCAAATTTCACCAGACATGAAGTTAACCCACAAAGGGGTTTCAAGGCTTGTAATGCTTGATCGGTACTCGTTTAAAGATACTGAAAAAGTTACTTTATCAGCAGGTGATTTTGTTGTGTTAACAATAAAGGAAGACCCGAAATTTCCTGCCCGTGGCCTTGGCTTTATTAAAGAGATTGATTGGAAGAACAAATTTGCACAAGTAAGGATAGAGGAAGAATATCGTGGTGCACTTGAACGTGCTGAAGAAATTGAAACAGGCATTGTAAAACGCTCACTAGACGTAATAGAAAAGCCGTTGGAAATTTATTATGAGCAAATTGCAAAGCGTAATGCAACTGGACTTGCATCCGTTGAATCAACTGAAGAAAAGCGTAAAGAGTGGTTTGAAAAGTATTATGATGAATTAGTTAATCTGAACTTTGTCCCAGCAGGAAGAGTGTTGTATGGTGCAGGTGCTAACACTGATGTGACATACTTTAATTGTTACGTTATGCCATTTGTTCAAGATTCACGTGAAGGTATATCTGAACATCGTAAGCAAGTGATGGAGATTATGAGTCGTGGTGGTGGTGTTGGTACAAACGGTTCCACATTAAGGCCCCGCAATACTTTAGCAAAGGGCGTAAACGGTAAATCATCAGGGTCAGTATCTTGGTTAGATGATATTGCAAAGCTAACTCACCTTGTTGAGCAAGGGGGATCACGTCGAGGAGCACAGATGATTATGTTAGCTGATTGGCACCCAGATATTATTGAATTCATCATCTCGAAAATGCAAAATCCACGTATTTTGAGATTTCTATTAGAAAATACAAGTGATGAAACAATTATAAAGTGTGCTCAAGATAAACTTAAGTTTAATCGTTTGACAGAGCAGGACAAAGCAATGTACCAAGGGATTGTTAACTATAAAAACATGCCTGGTCTTGGTGGGTTTACAACAGAGATTATTCATGACGCTGAAGAGAAATTACAAGAAAACGGGACTTACAGTGTGCATAACTCAGAGTTTTTAACTGGAGCTAACATTTCAGTCTGTTTAACGAAAGAGTTTATGGAAGCAGTTGAAGCAGACGGTTATTATGATCTCAGGTTCCCAGATGTAGAAAGTTATAATGAAAAAGAAATGCAAGAATATAATGAGAATTGGCATAAAATAGGTGATGTAAGGAGATGGGAAGAGTTAGGGTATAAAGTTCGTGTGTATCGTAAAATTAAAGCAAAAGAACTTTGGAATTTAATTAATATTTGTGCTACCTACTCTGCCGAACCAGGTATTTTCTTCATAGATAATGCAAATGACATGACTAATGCAAAAGCTTATGGACAACAGGTTGTAGCAACAAACCCTTGTGGAGAACAACCTCTTGCCCCTTATTCAGTTTGTAACCTTGCAGCTGTTAACTTAGCAGAAATGGCCGATAAAAATACGAAGACTGTGAATTTTGAAAAACTGAAACAAACTGTTGAAGTAGGCGTTAGAATGCAAGACAATGTTATTGATGCTACACCATATTTCTTGCAGGAAAATAAGAAACAAGCATTAGGGGAACGTCGTGTCGGTTTAGGTGTTATGGGACTTCATGACCTGCTTATTTATTGTGAAACAGAGTACGGGTCAAAGGCTGGTGACAAGCTAATAGATCAGGTATTTGAAGTAATTGCAACAACCGCATACCGCACTTCAGTGGAACTAGCGAAGGAGAAAGGGAGCTTTCCATTTCTTGTTGGTGAAACTGAAAAAGATACGATTAGTTTGCGAACAGCCTTCACAGAAACTGGTTATATGAAACGTATGCCTGAAGATATAAAAGAAAATATTAAAAAATATGGTATTAGGAACTCTCACTTATTAACTGTAGCGCCAACAGGAAGTACAGGGACGATGGTTGGTGTATCAACAGGACTTGAACCTTATTTTTCATTCTCTTACTTTAGAAGTGGAAGATTAGGAAAGTTCATTGAAGTAAAAGCAGATATCGTTCAAGAATATTTAGATGAAAATCCACATGTAGATGCAAATGATTTGCCAAACTGGTTTATTTCAGCGATGGAACTTTCTCCTCAAGCACATGCGGATGTACAATGTACTATTCAGCACTGGATCGATAGCTCGATTAGTAAAACAGTAAATGCACCACGTGGATATACTGTTGAGCAGGTTGAAAAGGTATATGAACGCTTATATAAAGGAGGCGCAAAAGGCGGGACAGTTTATGTCGACGGAAGTAGAGATGCACAAGTACTTACTTTAAAAGCTGAAGAAAATACTGTTGATAAGAAAGATGCGGAAATTCCTGAACGTGATTCTGTAAAAAGCCACGTAGTCTTAGTAGATACAATTAATGATTTACGCTCGACTGATGTAACAATTGGCTCTGAAATTGGTAATACATGTCCTGTTTGTCGTAAAGGAACAGTCGAAGACCTTGGGGGCTGTAATACTTGTACTAATTGTGGTGCACAATTAAAATGTGGATTATAAAGAGATAACACTACTATACTCAACTAGTTAGCAAGGATGGGTGTTTACATACTCCATCCTTTTTCTTTCTTTTAGCAAAGCTCTTTTCATAAACGCTGTTCTATTGTTCTCGAATTACCATAAAAAGTGGTTTTATATGTTAATCATTGTTGTACAGAAGAGAATGGTTGACTAGGTGTTTATTTCTTAATCCACAAAACAACAATCAATGCGAAAACAACATATGAAAAAAACAAGTGAAATTCCCTTGTAACACTTCTTCATATATTGTACACTTTTAATGATTATTGTTATAAAAATGGAGTAATTGGAGGGTATATCATGCCTACACCAAGTATGGAAGATTATATAGAACAGATCTATATTTTAATAAAAGATAAGGGTTACGCGAGAGTTTCAGATATTGCCGAAGCTTTGTCTGTACATCCCTCCTCAGTTACAAAAATGGTACAAAAACTAGACAAAGATGAATATCTCATATATGAAAAATATCGAGGATTAATGTTGACTACAAAAGGAAAGAAAATCGGTAAACGCTTAGTTGATCGCCATGAATTGTTAGAACAATTTTTACGAATTATCGGTGTAAATGAAAGTGAAATTTACAATGATGTCGAGGGCATTGAACATCATTTAAGCTGGAATGCAATCGACAGGATCGGTGACGTTGTACAATATTTTGAAGAAGATGCAAATAGAGTTGAATCCTTAAAGCGTATTCAACAGAAAACAGATGAGAATCCTTCATAAAATAAGAGTAAGAATATGCGTTTCATCCCCATGTCAACTTAACAAAAAAATGAATTAAGTTAAAGAGGCCTTTTCTCGATATTTAATCGGGAAGAGGTCTTTAAATTTCTCTTTAAACTTTCTCAAACATACGAAACTAAACCCATAAACTGTCAGGAATGCTTTAATCCTTATTTTTGAGTGTTCTACATACAATTTCCCTTTTTCAAGCAACTTTTGATACAAGCGGTATCAACAATTTTTCTACTTATTAAGAGGATGTATCCGTGTTGTTTTGTTCTAATTGATTCTACTTCTGATTAGACATGTAAAAGATGCATTTCTTTTAGGGGGAGTAGAGATGTATATTGATGGAGTGTTTTCGGGTGGTGGCATAAAAGGGTTTTCTTTAATTGGCGCCTATCAAGCAATAGAAGAAAAAGGCTTACACTTCACAAGAGTTGCTGGAACGAGCGCTGGAGCAATTATTGCTGCATTTATTGCTTCCGGATATAGCAGTAAGGAAATACTTTCAATTATGGAGGAAGTAGATGTAAAGACATTTTTAGATGCTCGTAAATCAATTTTGCCTGCTGCAATTGGCAAGTGGATTCAACTCTATTGGAGAATGGGTTTGTATAAAGGAGATGAGTTAGAAAAGTGGGTTGGCAGAGAATTAAGGAAAAAAGGTGTTCGTACTTTTAGGGATTTACCAAATGGTTCGCTGCGTTTTGTTGCATCAGATTTAACAAATGGAAAAATGCTTGTCTTGCCAAATGACCTTCCTAAATATGGAATGAACCCAGATGGTTTCTCTGTTGCAAAAGCAGTGAGAATGAGTGCTAGCCTACCATATTTTTTTGAACCAGTAAAATTATTAGTAAAAGGAAAACCTGTGATTGTTGATGGAGGGGTTTTAAGTAATTTTCCGATATTTTTGTTTGATGAAGAAAAGAAACTGAAAAAACGACCTGTACTAGGTATTAAATTAAGTGCGAAAGAGAGTGAACAACAGAATAATAAAATAAATAATGCGATTGAGTTATTTCCAGCATTATTTGAGACAATGAAGGTAGCACATGATGAACGGCACATCTCGCGAAGGCACGAAAGAAATATAATCTTTATTCCAATGAATCATACAGTTACAACTGAATTTTCAATTTCTGATGAAAAAAAGCAGGAATTAGTGAAACTTGGATATGAGCAAACAAGTAGTTTTTTAAAAAAATGGTGCTATTAGTAGTGGTATATAGAAAAGAGGGTAGCTCAAATGCTTAGCTAATATTTAATAAAAAGAAGAACCAAGCTGTTAAAATGATGCTCGGTTCTTCTTTTTTCCTTTTTTTCCTTCTATAACAGTTAAATGTGGATGATCTTTACGCTTTTGAATGTTAGGGTTAGCAGCTTTGTTTGATTGAACAGATTTTGACATTGGTCTAGCTACTTGGTTGTTACGGTTACGTTCATTATATCGCTTTTTTGATTGCTTTACTGCTTTCTTGTATGCAGAATGTTCAGTATTTCTTTTGTTATTACCAGATAGTAACTGTAAAATCATATAAAAAATACCAAAAACAATCAGTCCTGTTATAAGAGTTAAAATAAGTGTTTCAGGTTTATTAAAAAGCACGGACAACAATCCCAGGCCACTTAAGCTAATTATTATGATTATTGGTAAAGACGAGCGACGTTGCAACGAATCCACCTCCCTAAACATTCTATATAACTATTGTATTAACCAAAATAGGTCAAGTTGACAAATGTTATACAATTTCTTCAGTTTTATTTATAGCATTAGGGTCATTTTCTAAACGTAATAATTCATTAAATGAAGCAATGGCTACTTCAACTTGACTATCAGTTGGCTCTTTTGTCGTTAGTAATTGCAGCCATAATCCAGGATACCCTAAATAACGAAGCAATGGGATATCTCGTAATTTATTGGTAAGTTGCAACACTTCAAACGAAATTCCTAATACTACTGGAATTAATGCGAGTCTATTCACAACTCTAAGCCATAACGGTTCTGTAGCAACAAATGGAAGCATGTAGACAAAAACGCCAACTATCACGGTAAATATAATAAAGCTACTGCCACAACGATAGTGTAGTCTTGATTGATTTTGAACATTTTGGACTGTTAATGGTAAGTCGCTTTCAAATGCATTAATTACTTTATGTTCTGCTCCGTGATATTGAAATACACGCCTGATGAGAGGAGTTAATGAAATAAAGTAAATATAAGCTAACAGCAATAATAATTTAAATAATCCTTCAATTAAAATTTGTGATAAATCAGATGAAAAAATTGGACGAGTTAGTTCAGCCAAAAAAACTGGAATCAAAGTAAAAATAAATTTACCAAATAAAAATGATAGAATACCTACTGCGGCAACACCAAGTATCATTGCTAACTTTGACTCAGATTGTGAATGGTCGATTTTTTCATCTTCACTAGGATCGACATCGTATCTTTCAGTTGAGAAATTAAGGTGTTTTGATCCATTTGCACTTGCTTCAAGAATTGCAATAATTCCTCTAAGAAAAGGAATTTTTTTCATTGTCGTTAAAGCTTGTTTTGATTTCCTAGGTAGCCGAAAGTATTCAATTGATTGATCTTTTCTTCGTATAGCTGTTACATAGTGACGTTTTCCACCAAACATGACACCTTCTACAACAGCTTGGCCACCGTAAACCGGTTTGTTTTCTTGAGACATTCAATTCACCAACCTAAAAAATTCATTGAGAAACTTCATCCTATGTATATTTTACTAGAAAATAATAAAAACCTCTAGGTTGATGTGTTAATTGTTAACGCTCTTTTCGTAAACTTTGTTGATATCTTTGATTATAGTAGAGCAATTAGAGAGATTTTATACAATTATTAATGTATTTAAGAAGAATTTCGTAGCTACATACATACCTATTTCATATCTGAATAGTATAACAATCTTACGAAAGCAAGCTGTGTAAATATATTATACCCGTTACAATATATATTTACACATCTCTGCTAAAATTTCCTATTTGTACCACAGTTATAATTTACAAATAGAAAGAAAATGAGGGGATATACTAGTATAAGAGGTGACTAAATATGGAATCAGAGCAACAAGCATTAGAGCAAAATCAAAAGGAAACCCCGCTACCACTAGTTACAAAGGTTATAGTAATAGGTTTATGTGGTGGATTATTATGGAGTTCAATATCGTATTTGGCGTACATCCTAAATTTTACTGAATTGAGTCCTAACCTTGTGTTATTACCTTGGGCAATAGGAGATTGGAAAAACCAAGTTTTAGGAAATGTGATTGGCATCATTGTTATTGGTCTTTTGTCGATCTTAACAGCATTGCTATATTATGGATTATTTAAGAAA
Organism: Cytobacillus sp. Hm23; assembly: GCF_051842895.1. Lineage (NCBI taxonomy): Bacteria > Bacillati > Bacillota > Bacilli > Caryophanales > Bacillaceae > Cytobacillus > Cytobacillus sp. Hm23. Next base: position 2,944 of record NZ_JBPXRQ010000006.1, on the reverse strand, counting down.
TACGACAATCTTTGGGTCGGGATATTATATGGAGTTGGTTTATGGTTACTTGTTTTTTATTTATTTAATCCAATATTTCCTGGGTTAAAAGACATGAACGAACTTTCAAGGAACACTGTTATCACTACAATCTGTGTTTACATATTATATGGTGTATTTATCGGATACTCCATTTCTTTTGAGGTGAATGAACTTAATGATCAAAGTCATCCGCAACAACCTTCAACAGAGAACGAATAGTTGTTAAAATATCTCTTTCCATATAATTTTATTCCTATTGAAATAAAATTAAAACAGCAAGTTGAAGCTATATACGACTTCCATCTTTCAAAAGAAGGAAAGATGCCTAGCTTGTAAACATTTTTGTTTCTTCGAACGAAAAAAACAATCAATCGAAAACAGCATTCGTAATTCTATTTTTAAAATTAAATAAGCTTAATTTCTTAATTAACTAACAATGCCTTTAAGGAAAACAGCGTAAAGGAAAAAGCGACTGAAAGAAGCTTCAGTTTATGGTAGAATGTTCTATGATTGAACATTTTTTGTGCAAGGAGATAAAAAGCTATGAATCGAGTCTTACTGATTAACGGACCTAACCTTAATCGGCTTGGTAAAAGGGAACCAACAGTATATGGAGTTGAGACATTAGAATCGTTAGAAAAAAAATTAGATATATTTGCAAAGGACCAGCAGGTAGAACTTCATTGCTTCCAATCAAATCATGAAGGTGAAATCATAGATAAAATCCATCTTGCAGCTGATAACTATGATGGGGTGATCATTAATCCAGGTGCTTTCACTCATTATAGCTATGCAATTTTAGAAGCGATTTCGAGTATCTCTACACCTGTCATAGAGGTTCATATTTCAAATGTTCATGCCCGTGAGCCATTTCGTCATGTGTCAGTAACAGCTCCTGCTACAATAGGACAGATTGTTGGCCTTGGTACCTATGGTTATAAACTTGCTTTATTAGCATTAATAGAAAAAATAAGGGGAAGTGAAAATAATGAGTAAATTAACAAAACTCCGCGAACAATTTTCCTCACACGACATTGATGGATTGTTAATTACAAATGGCTATAACCGTCGATATATTACAGGTTTTACTGGAACTGCAGGTGTAGCGCTAGTTAGCTTACATAAGGCGGTTTTTATTACTGATTTCCGCTATGTTGAACAGGCAAATAAACAGATTCAAGGCTTTGATATTGTTCAGCATACTGCTCCCATTATGGAAGAGGTTGCAAAACAAGCAGAGTTAATGGGAATTAAAAAATTAGGCTTCGAACAAGATAACATGACCTTTTCTACATATAAGTCATATGAAAAGGAGTGTAGTGCAGAGTTAATTCCAGTTTCAGGTGCGATTGAAAAGTTACGGTTGATAAAGTCGGAGTCTGAGATTAAGATATTAAAGGAAGCTACGCAAATAGCTGATGCTGCTTATGAACATATTTTGCAATTTATTAGACCGGGAATTACTGAGTTGGATGTGTCAAATGAGCTAGAATTTTTCATGAGAAAGCAAGGAGCCGTTTCCTCTTCATTTGATATTATTGTGGCTTCTGGTTATCGTTCAGCACTACCACATGGTGTTGCTAGCGATAAAGTGATTGAAAAAGGGGAATTTGTTACGTTAGATTTTGGAGCTTATTACAAAGGGTATTGTTCGGACATTACAAGAACAGTAGCAGTAGGTGAGGTAAGCGAAGAGCTTAAAAATATTTATCATATCGTTTTAGAAGCACAAATGCGTGGGATGAAAGGGATCAAGCCTGGTATGACAGGTAAAGAAGCTGATGCATTAACACGAGATTATATTCAGGAAAAAGGTTATGGTGAATATTTTGGACATTCAACAGGTCACGGATTAGGTATGGAAGTACATGAAAGTCCATCTCTTTCGTTTAAATCTGATACAGCTCTAGTAACTGGAATGGTCGTCACAGTAGAACCAGGTATATATGTTGCTGGTCTTGGTGGTGTACGAATAGAGGATGATACAGTTATTACTGAGGGTGGAAATGAATCACTTTCTCATTCAACAAAAGAGCTAATTATATTGTAACCTTCATTTAATATGGTTTGAAATACACATAACATAGTATATTTACAAAATGGGAGGATATAACAGAGATGATTTCAGTTAATGATTTTAGAACAGGATTAACGGTAGAAGTAGACGGAGGTATTTGGAGAGTAATAGATTTCCAACACGTAAAACCAGGAAAAGGAGCAGCGTTTGTTAGATCTAAGCTTCGTAACCTTCGTACAGGTGCTATTCAAGAAAAAACTTTCCGTGCAGGTGAAAAAGTAGGGAAAGCACAAATCGATAATCGCAAAATGCAATATTTATATGCAAATGGTGATCAACATGTATTTATGGATAATCATACTTATGAACAAATTGAGTTACCTGAGACTCAAATCGAATATGAATTGAAATTCTTAAAAGAAAACATGCCAGTTGCTATCATGATGTATCAAGGTGAAACAATAGGAGTAGAACTACCGAACTCTGTAGAATTAGTCGTAACAGAAACAGAGCCTGGTATTAAAGGAGATACTGCTTCGGGAGGATCAAAGCCAGCAACTACTGAAACTGGGCTAATTGTTCAAGTTCCATTCTTCGTTAACGAAGGGGATAAGTTAGTCATTAATACTACAGATGGTACTTACGTTTCACGCGCATAATTGTTGGGGACAATCCAAGCTGATTACCAATCTGAGTTTATATATTAAAAAATGTAATATTCAACAAAAAACACTCATGTACTTGAATCAAGTGTACATGGGTGTTTTTTGTGCACTTTTTCCGAGATGACTAACCGAGTGCTTGTCTAGGCAGAACAGTCGGCTCCGCTTTTCTACTTGTCTAGCTTCGCTTCCTTGCCTCTCGAGGTCACTTCAGCCATACACCCGAAGCCAAAAAACGCCTTCT
>NZ_JBPXRQ010000005.1:0-139630 GCF_051842895.1 Cytobacillus sp. Hm23 | reverse complement strand
CTAGTGTATGGCTTCCAGTGCTTGTCGATGCAGAACAGTCGGCTCCGCTTTTCTACTTGTCTAGCTTCGCTTCCTTGCCTCTCGAGGTCACTTCAGCCATACACCCGAAGCCAAAAAACGCCTTCTAGTGTATGGCTTCCAGTGCTTGTCGATGCAGAACAGTCGGCTCCGCTTTTCTACTTGTCTAGCTTCGCTTCCTTGCCTCTCGAGGTCACTTCAGCCATACACCCGAAGCCAAAAAACGTCTTCTAGTGTATGGCTTCCAGTGCTTGTCGATGCAAAACAGTCGGCTCCGCATTTCTACATTGTCCAGCTCCAGCGCATATCCCCTCGAGGTCGCTTCGCCATATCAATCGAAGTCAAAAAGCGCCTTCAAGTGATATGACTCCAGCGCTAGTCGGGGATGAACAATGCGCTTCCGCATTTCTACATTGTCCAGCTCAGGCCCCATCTGCTCGAGTCGCTTCACTGCAACACACGAAGGTAAAAAGCACCTTCATGTGTTGAAGTTCCAGCGCTTGTCGTCGATAAGCAGGTGCCTTCCGCTTTTCTTCAATAGTTGCAGTCATAAAGTGGTCAAGCTGACCATACATTGTGTTATAAGGACGTTTAAGGAGAAGTAGGGTTTTAGCAAAGACTCATTTATGAAGAGTATTGAAATTATTGAGATGTTCGTTTAATAGGGGGTGGAAAAATGGATGAGGTTTATAATGTATTGCCACAGTCAATCTCTCTTCTTCTTACAAAATATTCTCCATCGACCCTCAAAAAAATAGAAGAAATACGAGTAAGAGTTACGAAACCACTGGAAGTTATTATTGATGGTAAACCACAGTTTCATCCATATTTGGTTACACATGAGGATGGACGCCAACTTCTAAATAAAATAAGCCAATACTCAATTTATACGTTAGAAGAGGAGCTTAGGAGAGGCTACATTACAATTGAGGGTGGACATCGGGTTGGCTTGGCAGGGAAGGTTATAACAGAAAGTGGGAATGTAAAAGCGATTCGGAATGTGTCTTCTTTTAATATTCGAATTGCAAAGCAAAAGATAGGTGTGGCAAATCATTTAACTAATTATTTATATAACAACCGATGGCTAAATACTATTATAATCGGTCCACCGCAAACTGGAAAAACAACTCTACTTAGAGATATTACGCGATTAATAAGTTTAGGGATAGTTGATGAGAATATCCAGTCATGTAAGGTAGGTATAGTTGATGAACGTTCTGAAATAGCTGGTAGTGTCAATGGTATCCCACAGCATGATCTTGGAGAAAGGGTAGATATCCTTGATGCTTGCCCAAAAGCAGAAGGTATGATGATGATGATTCGTTCTATGAGCCCTGATGTGCTAGTAGTGGATGAAATAGGTAGAGTAGAAGATAGTGAGGCGATATTAGAAGCAGTAAACGCAGGGGTGAGATTATTTGTGACTGTGCATGGGTACGAATGGCAGGATTTAAAAAAGCGTCCATCTCTTAGGCCCATTCTTGAAATGGAAGTGTTTGATCGGTTTATAGAATTAACAAGAAGGAATGGACCAGGTACTGTTTCGCGAGTATTGAATGCTAGAGGTGAAAACATCATGAGTAAAGTGAGAGTGACCTAAATGAAGTTTCTTGGCGCAGTGATAATACTTATTGCTTCTACGTGGACAGGTTTTGAAGCTGCTAAGCAATTAACAGAGAGACCACGTCAACTTAGGCAGTTAAAGGTGGCATTACAATCACTCGAGGCAGAAATTATGTATGGTCATCTTCCGCTACATGATGCAGCTATGAATTTGGCAACTCAACTTCAAAAACCGCTCTCCTGGTTGTTTGAGGGTTTTGCGAAAAATCTAGAGGCAAGTGATACAAATGTAAAAGATGCTTGGAATAAGAGCTTACAGGAAGTATGGAAGTTTACATCTTTAAAAGCGGGAGAAATGGAGATACTTAGGCAATTTGGCGAGACTCTTGGTCAGCACGACCGTACTTCACAACAAAAGCATATTTTGTTAGCTTTAAATCATTTAGAAAGAGAAGAGAATGAGGCGAAGGAACAACAGTTACGATATGAAAAAATGGTGAAAAGTTTAGGATTTTTAGGTGGTTTATTACTAATAATTTTATTGCTGTAGTGATTAGGAGGAGAAGTACATCGTGGGCATAGATGTGGATGTCATATTTAAAATAGCTGGCGTAGGTATAGTAGTTGCATTTCTCCATACAATTTTAAAACAAATGGGAAAAGAAGATTACGCTCATTGGGTAACCTTATTAGGTTTTGTTTATATTTTGTTTATGGTAGCTTCAATAGTCGATGACTTATTTAAAAAAATTAAGTCAGTCTTTTTGTTTCAAGGGTAAGCGAGGTGTTTAGTCATTGAGATTGTTCAAATTGTTGGTATTGGTTTGATTGCTACGTTCTTAGCGATGATAGTCAATGAACAAAAACCATCATTTGCATTTTTACTCGTTGTGTTTGTTAGCTGTATTATTTTTCTATTTCTAATAGATCAAATCTATGAAGTTATTCGAATGATAGAAAAAATAGCTGTGAATGCTAATGTGAATATGGTATACATCGAAACGATCATGAAGATTATTGGAATTGCATATATAGCAGAATTTGGAGCGCAAATTACTAAAGATGCAGGCCAAGGAGCAATTGCTACTAAGATCGAATTAGCCGGCAAAATATTAATTTTAACGATGGCTATCCCTATTTTAACTGTCATCATTGAAACGATAATAAGATTAATCCCATCAATATGAAACATATGGATAGAGGGGAAGTTAAATACCTTGCATGCTAATGTTCTAAAAGAGTTCACTTTATGTAGGAGGTAAACAAATTGAAGCAACTATGTTTAATATTATGCGCTTCAGCTTTGTTTTTGTTTTTTTTCTTTCCGAATAATGTACAAGCATCTTCCCCCCAACAAGATTTTGTTGATCAACAGTTGGAGGCACTTGGGATTGAAGAGATTAAACAGTTTTGGGATGAAATAGTGACGAAGTATGGTGGCTTTTTACCTGAAAGCCAAAAAGGCAGTTTTTTTGATTTTGTCCGTGGTGAGAAAGATTTCTCAATTCAACAGTGGTTAATGGGGTTAGTAAAATTTTTATTTTACGAACTTGCCGCAAATGGAAAACTATTAGGAACTTTACTAATGTTAACAATTTTAAGTATGTTTTTGCAAACAGTTCAAAATGCTTTTGAACAGCAAACGGTTAGTAAAGTGGCTTATGCTCTCGTATATATGGTGCTAATCATCATTGCTTTAAACAGCTTTCATATTGTTATCCAATTTACGAAAGAGGCAATAGAAATCATGACGAATTTCATGATTGCGTTAATTCCGCTTTTATTAGCGCTAATTGCTACTTCTGGTGGGATTATCTCAGCTGCTTTTTTTCATCCTATCATTCTTTTTTTGATGAACACAAGTGGTTTACTAATAAATTATATTGTGCTACCTCTACTATTCTTATCTGCATTATTAAGTATTGTAAGTACACTAACTGACCATTATAAAGTAACGCAATTGGCTCAATTATTAAAAAGCATAAGCATTGGCTTGCTTGGTACTTTTTTAACTGTATTTCTTGGCGTTATTTCAGTCCAAGGATCATCCTCAGCGGTGACAGATGGAATAACTATTCGTACTGCTAAATTTGTAACAAACAATTTTGTCCCTGTCATTGGTCGAATCTTCACTGAAACGACTGATACAGTCATAAGTGCATCTTTACTATTAAAAAACACTGTCGGTATAGTTGGAGTAGCAATATTGTTATTAATTGCGGTATTCCCAGCGCTAAAAATATTATCAATAGCAGTTATTTATAAATTGACTGCAGCCTTGATACAACCTATTGGTGGTGGTCCTGTTATAGATTGCTTAGATATTATTAGCAAAAGTATTATCTATATTTTTGCTGCTTTAGCTATCGTATCACTTATGTTTTTTCTAAGTATTACAGTAATTATTGCAGTTGGAAATATGACTATGATGGTGAGGTAGTTTTTTATAGCTGATGAGGTGAATGATGTGGAGTTTTTGCTTGAATGGATTACAAATGTCATCTTGTTTCTTCTTCTTGCAACAGTCATAGATTTATTAATCCCGGATACTAGTATACAAAAATATGTCAAAATGGTCACTGGTTTATTATTAATTACAATTATAATTACCCCGCTTCTTCAACTATTGTCAACAGACATCGATCAAATCTTTTCATCAATGAATACAAAATCAGAGTTTCAAGAAGAAATGTTAGAAAATGAAATTGAAATGAAGAAAAAAGAAATACAAGCATCACATCGTGCATATATTTTAGAACAAACGGCTGTCCAAATGAAAGAAGATGTGGAAGAGGAGTTGATAGAAACGTATGGATACATGATTCAGGATATAGAAATCTTTCTTACTGATGACACAGTAACCGGAGTAGAAGTGATGGTGACAAAATATCATGAAGTTGGAGTTACAGTTCCAGTTGTGAAATCAATTAGTATAAATACCTCCCAACCAATGAAGAAAAATAACAAGTCAGTAGCAGAACAAGATATTTCTAAGCATTTATCAGACGCATGGGAAATTGATTCCGAACTCATACATGTACAAATGGAAGGGGGGGAGTAGGTACCAAGTGGAGAAAAATAGAGGGTTTATACAATGGATACAAAACTTCCTTTCAAAAAATAATGGTAGCAATGATAAAACAAAATCTAAGTACATATACGTACTTATATTGTTAGTATTGGGTGTCGTTCTAATACTATTAAATAATGTGATGTTTCCTAGTGAAGAAGCTTCATTTACGAATCCATCTTTGTTAACTGAAGAGCAAAAGGATACACCTGCTTTTGGTGCGAAAAATACGAAAGATGATTCAATGAGTGATTATGAGACCGACTATGAAAATCAATTAAAGGATCTATTAGAACAGGTAGAAGGTGTAGGAGATGTAGCAGTTAGTGTTAACTTAGACTCAACTGAAATAAATGTGCTAGAGAAAAGCACTACAACATCGACCCAAACGACGAAAGAGACTGATAGAGAAGGTGGAAAAAGAGAAGTAGAAGATTGGTCTGTTGATGAACAAGCCATAATTATACGAGATGGAGAGAAGGAGACACCTATTGTATTAACAACGAAAAAGCCTAAAGTTCGTGGGGTTCTAGTAGTTGCGAAGTTAGAAGATATGCAAGCTAAACAAAGGGTGAAGGATGCAGTTATAAAATTGTTAGATGTACCTAGTCATAGAGTAGAAGTGTTGCCGAAAAAATCTGAGGGGGAATGAGTAGATGCTTTTAAAAAAACAAACTGTATGGTTGTTAACGATGGTGGCTTTGGTTCTAATATTATCTGTATATTATATTACAAGTGATGGAGGAACGAGAAATGATTTAGCCTTTATTAATCAAGAGATGGTTGAAGAAGAACAAACTGGAACTGTAGTAGAAATTAGTGAACAAGGTAGCATGAGTGATATGGTAGAAGGATTGGAAGAAGATTCTCTTACTTTGTCTTCTGACGATTGGATTATAGCAAAACGCATGCAACTACAAGATATAAGAAGTAAAGAAATGGAGAAATTACAAGACATTGCAGCTTCAAAAACTGCCACGATTGATGAAATTAACGATGCAGCAAGTAAACTTGAGGAACTTGAAACATTAAGTGCAAAAGAAGATACATTAGAAGTGTTAATTGAGTCGATGGGCTATGTTGCTGCACTTGTTGAGACGAATGGAAATAATGTGGAAGTAACAGTGCAGGCAGAAGCTTTATCTCCTAGCGAGGCTAATGCGATCATCAAGAAGGTGAATGAGGAATTTCAAGAAAGGAAAGATGTGCTAGTTAAGCATAATCCATAAAAAACAACATAGGTAACTGATTGATAGTATTTGTAAAGGTAATATAAATGTAAGGGGAAAAATATTTTTTAACCCAGCCGGCTCAAGCGCCAGCTGGGTTTTACGTACTTTAAACGTAGATCAAATGAAAATAGTGTAGAATAATTTTTATACGATTGTTCTTAAACTGTTGAATTGAAATAGGTGTCTATCGTATGATGATGGTATGAGATACTAGAAACAAGTATAAGTTAAATAAGGAGTGCTCATATGTTGAAAATTCAAGAGATTCGAGAATTAATTAAACTAGTTGACCAATCAAATATTGACGAATTTGTTTATGAGAATGAAGGTTCAAAAATTAAAATGAAAAAACAAGGAACCGTTACTAAACAAACCCTTAGTAACATTGCTGTTGAGGAAGTGCAACAGCATCAACCTGTTGCACCAACAACAGAACTAAGTTCAAGTCCTGTGTCAGAAGTTACCGCTGAAAGCAGTAACGTACGCGTGGAAGCAGAAAGAAAAGATATCGAAGAGCAGACAAATTTACATAAGATTACTTCACCAATGGTTGGAACTTTTTATGCTGCGCCGTCACCTGACAGTGACAAATACGTTTCAGTAGGTGATAGTGTGCAAAATAACACAGTAGTTTGTATTGTAGAAGCAATGAAGTTGTTTAATGAAATTGAAGCAGAAGTAAAAGGAGAAATCGTAGACATTCTTGCAGAAGATGGCCAACTTGTAGAGTATGGTCAGCCCTTGTTCCTTGTGAAGCCTGTGTAAGTGAGTTTTCAATAAGAGAACAAAGAGGATGGAGTAGAACAGGAGAGAATGACGAATGATAAAAAAATTATTAATTGCAAACAGGGGTGAAATTGCTGTACGCATCATTCGTGCATGTACAGAATTGGGAATAGAAACTGTTGCAGTATTTTCTGAGGCTGACCGTGACGCATTACATGTACAAATGGCAGACGAGGCTTATTGTATTGGACCTACCGCGTCAAAAGATAGCTATTTAAATTTTACAAATATTATTAGTGTAGCAACACTTACAGGTAGTGATGCTATTCATCCTGGCTACGGGTTTTTAGCTGAGAATGCAGATTTCGCAGATCTATGCAGAGAATGTAATATTACATTTGTTGGCCCAAGTCCAGAAGCAATCACGAAAATGGGTACTAAGGATGTAGCTAGAGAGACTATGAAGGAAGCTGATGTTCCAATTGTACCTGGGTCGCAAGGAATAATTAATAGTACAGATGAAGCAGTACTATTAGCTAATGACATTGGATATCCTGTTATTATTAAAGCGACAGCGGGTGGTGGAGGAAAAGGCATTCGTGTCGCAGCAGACGAACAAGAATTAATAAAGGGCATCAACATTACTCAACAAGAGGCAGCTACTGCGTTTGGGAATCCTGGAGTTTATATTGAAAAATATGTTCAAGATTTTCGTCATGTAGAGATTCAAGTATTAGCTGATAACTTTGGAAATGTTATTCATTTAGGTGAACGTGATTGTTCGATTCAACGTCGTCTTCAGAAGCTTGTTGAGGAAACACCGTCACCTGCACTAAATGAAGAAATTCGTGAACGAATGGGAAATGCAGCAGTTAAAGCTGCTGCTGCTGTAAACTATTCAGGAGCAGGAACGGTAGAGTTTATTTTTGACTATAACGAAAACGCGTTCTACTTCATGGAAATGAATACGAGGATACAAGTTGAGCATCCAGTTACAGAGATGGTAACAGGAGTTGATTTAATAAAAGAACAAATTCGTGTAGCTTCTGGAGAAAAGCTTGCATACACCCAAGAAGACATTACGTATACTGGATGGGCAATTGAATGTAGGATAAATGCAGAAAACCCTGAGAAAAACTTTATGCCTTCACCTGGAAGAATTAATATGTACTTGCCGCCTGGAGGCTACGGGGTTCGCGTAGACTCGGCAGCATATCCTGGGTATATGATTCCACCATATTATGATTCAATGATAGCAAAATTAATTACCTATGGAAAAACTAGAGATGAAGCAATTGATAGAATGAAAAGGGCATTAAAGGAATTTGTAATCGACGGAATTCATACAACTATACCTTTTCATATGAATTTGTTAGAACATGAAAAATTTGTAGAAGGAAATTTTAATACTAAATTTCTTGAATTATATGATGTAATGGGCAATAAATAAAAATATAGGAGGTGTATTAAAATGGAAAGTAACTTATTAGAAATGAACCAAGGGAATAATAGTTTAGGGAAAATAGAAATTGCTCCTGAAGTAATTGAGGTTATAGCTGGCATAGCTGCATCTGAGATTGAGGGTATTGCACAAATGAGAGGAAACTTTGCTTCTGGAGTAGTTGAGAGGCTAGGTATAAAAAATCATGGTAAAGGTGTTAAGGTTGAGCTCACTGAAGAGGGTGTTACGATAGACGTGTACTGTATGGTGAAATTTGGTGTTTCGATCCCGAGTATAGCTCATCAAGTACAAGACAACGTTCGTCAGACACTATTGAATATGACTGCTTTGGATGTTGATGAAGTTAACATTCACGTAGTAGGAGTTCAATTTGATAACCCTGCACAAGAGACTGAAATAGAAGAACTATAATACAGCTACAAACTAGTGTTATTATCGTTTGAAAATTAACTAATGACTAAAAAGGGTCAAACCCGCTATCCATCTTTGTATAATGAGTGATTCTGAAGATATTATACAAGGTTTTGGGAGTAATGTGGTTTGATCCTTATTTTTGCGTTTTTTTTAGTATATGTTGAGTGTGTTATTGGATTAAGTTTCAATGAGATGGAGTACAAACTTCTAATGTTCAAGCATACTCTAGTGAATTTTCTTCAGAGCTCATCGAGGGAGTTAGGGGAAACACATTTCATCGTTTCCAAAAGGAAATAGAATTGCAGGTATTTTCATATTTTTTGACGTCTAGTACAAGGGTAACCTGTTGGGGTCATAAGACTCAAGAAGGTTAAAAATAACCTTCTACTTGTCTTTTTTTGCTCGCCACCACTCTATTGTTGGTGTCTAGCTCCAGTATATGGCTTCAGAGCTTGTTGGGGATGACCAATGCTCTTCTACTTTTTGGTGATTGTACTAAGGTGTTTGAATTGTGTTATGATCATGTTATGATAAATCGACAATATAGTTACTATTTGAAAACTTTCATAAAATAATGGTACGTGTTGTAGTAAAGTTTATAAAGGAGAAGGAAGTTATGAAACGTCGTACTGCTAGAAAAAAGGCACTACAAGCATTATTTCAAATTGACATAAGTGAGATTGAATCAAAGGAAGCTATTGACAATGTAATTGGTGAACAACATAGTGATCCTTTCCTAGAAAAAATAGTCTTAGGTGTAGCAAAGCACCAAGCTGAAATAGATGAACATATTCGTAAGAATTTAGAGAATTGGACGATAGAGCGGGTAGCAAATGTTGATCGATCCATTTTACGCATTGCGGTGTTTGAAATGATGTATATAGATGAAATACCAACAAACGTAAGCATTGATGAGGCAATTGAATTAGGCAAGCTTTTTGGCGATGAGCAATCTGGGAAATTTATAAATGGTGTGTTATCAAAAATAAGTAATTCGATAAATAGAACATAACAATATTCCAAGGGGTTTATGTTATATGGGTGAAAAAAAATTTGTAACAGTTACTGCGTTGACAAAATATGTGAAACGTAAGTTTGATGTTGACCCTCATTTACAAGATATATGGGTAAAAGGTGAAATTTCAAACTTCACCTTGCATAGCCGTGGACATATGTATTTCACCTTAAAAGATGAGGGAGCAAAAATTCAAGCAGTCATGTTTGCTAAGCAAAATCGTACGTTAAAATATAAACCTGAAAATGGTATGAAGGTATTACTTAGGGGAGAAATATCGGTTTATCAAGCCAGTGGATCATATCAGATCTACGTTAAAGAAATGGAACCTGATGGTATAGGTAGCTTATATATTGCATTTGAAGAACTAAAGAAAAGGCTTGATGAGGAAGGGTTGTTTTTAACTAAACACAAAAAAAATATTCCTAAGTTTCCGCGATACATCGGTGTTATAACATCCCCGACTGGAGCAGCAGTTAGAGATATATTAACTACTATTAAAAGGCGTTATCCTATAGCAAATGTAATAATATTACCTGCTCTTGTACAAGGTGAATATGCACCACAATCACTAGTTGAAAAAATAAAATATGCGAACCAACTAGCATATTTAGATGTATTAATCGTCGGTAGAGGCGGAGGCTCGATTGAAGAATTATGGGCGTTTAATGAGGAAAGCGTTGTAAGAGAAATCTTTGCTTCATCGATACCAGTCATCTCTGCTGTAGGTCATGAGACAGATTTTACAATCTCAGATTTGGTTGCAGATTTAAGAGCACCTACTCCTACCGGAGCAGCTGAAATGGCAGTGCCTAAACTATCAGACGTTGCGGAACGGTTATCACAAAATAAAGTACGTCTTATAAAGATAATGAAACAAAGGCTAGGTAATGAAGCAGATCAATTAAATCATATGAAAAAATCATATGCATTTCGATATCCCCAACAACTCTATGCCCAAAAAAACCAAGAGCTTGATCGCTTGCTAGAACAGCTTAAACGTACAGCTAGCCGGTTAGTTAGCGTGAAACAAGACAGTACCGAGAATTTGCTGAAACGTTTAATGCAAAAGCATCCCAAAGAATTAATTCATAAAGCACTAGAGCAACATTCGATAACAACAAAAGCTCTCCAAAAAGAAATACAAAATGTTGTAAAGCAAAAGCAACTCTTATTTACCTCGAATGTTTCTAAATTAGATGCTTTAAGTCCACTGAAGGTAATGGATAGAGGATTTAGCCTAGTTTATGATAAAAATGATCTTATAGTAAAAAGTGTTGAAAGAGTAAAAGTGAATGATAGCCTAACAATACAAATGAAAGATGGTAAATTAGCTTGTGAAGTTTGCAGTATAGAGGAGCGAATGATAGATGAATAAGGAGATAACATTTGAGCAAGCGATGGAGCAGCTTGAAAAGATTGTTGAGAAACTTGAAGAAGGGGATGTTCCTCTCGAGGAGGCAATTGATTTCTTTAAAGAAGGTATGAAACTCTCATCATTTTGTCATGAAAAGCTACAAAATGTAGAAAAACAAATGGATCAAATACTTCGTGAAGACGGTGAGCTTGAACCTTTCACTATTCGAGAGGATGAGTGACATACATGCAAGTAGAAGTAGCAGAATATTTGTCGGAACAAAAAAAAGTAATTGAAAAAAATTTACTAACGGACATACAAGCATTGTCCTCACCTGACATTTTAAAGGAATCTATGAATTATTCTCTTCAAGCTGGTGGAAAAAGACTAAGACCATTGTTATTACTTGCTACATTGCGTGCTTTTAATAAAGATGAAGATCTTGGAATTGATGTGGCTGTTGCAATAGAATTAATACATACATACTCACTAGTTCATGATGATCTCCCAAGCATGGATGATGATGATTTGCGTAGAGGAAACCCTACGAATCATAAAGTGTTTGGCGAAGCTATAGCTATTTTAGCAGGAGATGCATTGTTGACATATAGTTTCCAATTAATTGCTGACATAAATCATCCATCGGTATTACCTGAAGTCAAGTTGTTACTTATATCAAAGCTCGCTCAAGCTGCAGGACCAGAAGGTATGGTTGGTGGTCAAGTTGCTGACATACAAAGTGAAGGGAAAACCCCTTCAATTGAGACGTTGGAATATATTCATAAGCATAAAACCGGTAAACTCCTTGCTTACAGTGTGATTGCTGGAGCTATACTTGCAGGAGCATCAGATGAGCAATTAAGTGCTCTGACAGAATTCGCAATGCATATTGGTTTGGCATTTCAAATAAGGGATGACATATTAGATATTGAAGGTTCTGAGGATAAAATAGGAAAGCCTATTGGGAGTGATGAAGAACTGGATAAGATGACATACCCAGCTTTATTAACCTTAAGTGGGGCAAAAGAAAAACTTTCTTTCCACATCACTCATGCAAAGTTTAAATTACAACAAGCGAATATCAATCATGATATTCTAGAATATATATGTGATCTTATTGCAACTAGGGAAAATTAAGCTTAAAACAACGATCAATTGAGAAAAACTCGATTGTATGGTATATTTAATGTTAGCTAGGGGTGGTGCAGTATTCTAGTCAAACCACCGTTCCTGAAGGCGGGCCTAAAAATCCGCCAAAGGGCATATCGATGAAGTTCCTTGTGTCGGCTTGAGGCGCCCAGCCTTGGGTTGGTGCTGGGAGTTAAGGTTGCTGGGCGATCCACAATGGCATGTGGGCGTTGACCCAGCTTCCGCGGAGGCCCATACTTGTAGATTTATTAAATCTATGGGATGGGGAATGAACCTGTCACTGTAAGTCAAATTACAAGCAGCGTAGCCTGCCTTGAGTGGAGTTTGAGGGGATTATGGTTTAAGGTATACATCAGTTGGCCATTGATATATGCCTCATCAGTCCATATGAAATCATCTCTGCAAAAGAGGATAAGGATTTGGTTAAGGTTTGTTGAGGAAAACTCCTAGACTGTTCCAATGACATGAAAAGAGGATTATAGTACGGACTAAGTGGTAATCCAGTCTAGCATATGGTGACATAGCTAAAACAAGTTTGAAGGGAAACCGCCAAAGTGGCAACGCTTGGTACTTGCTTGGGAAAACCTACTGGACCTAAGCCGTAATTTTTACTCTTTTCATGACCACCCTACTATACATAATAAATTGACATTTATGTTTGAATATAAGATAGGAAATACGGTTGAATAGGGTGTAGTATACCACATGAAACAAGTTTTTCGACAATCAATAAATTGGAGCATGGGGATTGCCGTTATCACTTTTGTGTTAGCGGCTCTTTTTTCAGTTGTATCTACAAGTATGTTGAGCGGTGTGTCTTGGGGATTAGGCATGCTCATCGTTTTAGCAATTGTATTAACTGGAATATTTTTTGATATGATAGGAATAGCTGCAACTGCTGCTAATGAAGTGCCCTTTCATTCAATGGCTTCAAAAAAAATAAGTGGAGCAAGACCAGCGATCCGAATCGTTCGCAATGCAGATAAATTTGCGAGTTTTTGTAATGATGTAATTGGTGATATATCTGGAATTATTAGTGGAACTGCTTCGGCGGTAGTTATTGTCCAGTTCACTTTATCTTTTCATTATAATGAAGGCTCGTTTTTCCAAATTATTGTATCAGTGATTTTTACAAGTGTAGTGGCAGCGTTGACAGTTGGTGGAAAAGCAATGGGGAAATCACTAGCACTTGCATATTCTACAGAGATTATTTTTCAAGTTGGTAAGTTGTTTTATTTTCTTGAAGAAAAGTTTAATATTGAACTATTAAAGGATAAAAAGAAGAAAAACAAGCAAAGAAAAACCAGATGAAGGTGAGTGGTCCTATGGATCTATCGACAATAAAAGATCCTCGTTTTTTAAAAAACTTATCAAGTCACGAACTAGAACAACTAACTGAAGAAATTCGTAAGTTTTTAATTGAAAAGCTCTCGAAGACCGGGGGTCATATTGGACCCAATTTAGGAGTTGTTGAACTGACGATCGCCTTACACAAAGTATTCGACAGCCCTAAGGATAAATTTCTTTGGGATGTCGGTCATCAGTCCTATGTTCACAAAATATTGACGGGTCGTGCCAATGAATTTGATACGCTTAGAAAATATCAAGGCTTATGTGGCTTTCCGAAAATGAGTGAAAGTGAACATGATGTTTGGGAAACTGGTCACAGTTCAACATCATTATCTGCAGCGATGGGAATGGTATTAGCTAGGGACCTAAAGAAAACTAATGACATCATTATACCAATCATTGGTGATGGTGCAATTACAGGTGGTATGGCTCTAGAAGCACTAAACCATATCGGTCATGAAAAAAAGAACATTCTTGTAGTTTTAAACGATAATGAGATGTCTATTGCACCGAATGTAGGTGCACTTCATAATGTTTTAGGTCGGCTTAGGACAGCAGGTAAATACCATTGGGTAAAAGATGAATTAGAGATGCTATTGAAGAAAATCCCATCAGTAGGGGGTAAACTTGCAACAACAGCAGAACGTGTCAAAGATAGTCTTAAGTACCTGCTAGTATCTGGAGTGTTTTTTGAGGAGTTAGGATTCACCTACTTAGGACCAGTAGATGGTCATAATTATGAAGATTTATTCGAAAATCTTCATTATGCTAAAAAAACTGAAGGTCCAGTTCTTCTACATGTCATTACTAAAAAGGGAAAAGGCTATTACCCAGCAGAATCTGATAAAGTTGGTACATGGCACGGAACAGGGCCATACAAGATAGAAACTGGTGATTTAATAAAACCAGTGAATACGCCTACATCTTGGAGTGGTTTAGTTAGTGAAACGGTTCGTAAATTAGCACGCAACGATGATAGAATTGTTGCTGTTACACCCGCAATGCCTGTAGGGTCAAAGTTAGAAGGCTTCGCTAGTGAATTTCCTGACCGTATGTATGATGTAGGAATCGCTGAACAGCATGCTGCCACGATGGCAGCTGGCTTAGCAACACAAGGGATGAAGCCTTTTTTAGCGATTTACTCTACATTTCTACAGAGAGCATATGACCAAGTCGTCCACGATATTTGCCGACAAAACTTAAATGTATTTTTAGGAATTGACCGTGCTGGTTTAGTAGGTGCTGATGGAGAAACACATCAAGGTGTATTTGACATTGCTTTTCTCCGTCATATTCCTAATATCGTGCTGATGATGCCAAAAGATGAGAATGAAGGCCAACATATGGTTCATACTGCAATACAGTATGATAAAGGCCCAATTGCACTTCGTTTTCCACGAGGTAATGGTCTAGGTGTTGCTTTAGACGAAGAATTGAAAGCAATACCGATTGGTAGTTGGGAAATCCTTAAGGATGGATCCGATGCTGTTATATTAACATTTGGTACGACGATCGGAATGGCTTTGGAAGCAGCCGATATGTTAGCGAAAGAGAATGTTTCAGTACAAGTCGTTAACGCACGTTTTATCAAGCCTATGGATGAAAAGCTGCTAACAACAATATTGAAAAGAAAAATACCGATTGTAACAGTTGAAGAAGCTGTGTTGCAAGGTGGTTTTGGCAGTGCTATTCTAGAATTTGCGCACGACCAAAGCTTTTATGACGCGCATATTGAGAGAATGGGAATTCCGGATCGATTTATAGAGCATGGCAGTGTAAAAGACTTATTGGCAGAAATTGGGCTGACCAGTGAAGCAGTCGCAGATAGAATAAGAAAAAGTATACCTAAAATTCAAAAAAGGGCATAAAAGAATGAAAGTTAAGAAAGAACGAGTAGACGTGTTATTAGTGGAACGTGGGTTAGCCGAGTCCAGAGAAAAAGCAAAACGCTTGATTATGGCAGGGTTAATTTATTCAAACGAAATTAGACTCGATAAACCTGGTGAAAAAGTTGATGTTACGATTCATTTATCTGTGAAGGGGAACGATCATCCATATGTTAGTCGAGGCGGGTTAAAGCTTGAAAAAGCACTAAAATACTTTGATATAACTGTGGAACATAAAACGATGATTGATATTGGTTCATCTACAGGAGGGTTTACTGATTGTGCTTTGCAAAATGGTGCAAAACTATCCTATGCCATTGATGTTGGTTATAATCAATTGGCATGGAAACTGAGGCAGGATAAAAGAGTTATCGTGATGGAGAGAATGAATTTTCGTTATATTAAATCAACAGATTTAACAAATGGAATGCCAAATTTTGCATCAATAGATGTATCCTTTATCTCTTTACGCTTAATACTCCCTGTACTTAAAACATTGCTTAAGGAAAATAGTGATGTAGTAGCCCTTGTGAAACCTCAATTTGAAGCGGGTAAAGAATTCGTAGGCAAGAAGGGAATCGTTCGGGATAAAAATGTTCATCTATCAGTATTAAATGCAATTGTTCAATTTGCAGATGAGCATGGGTATGATGTTATGGATGCTACATTTTCTCCAATAACAGGTGGTGATGGGAATATTGAATTCCTTCTTCACCTTAAATGGCGTGCAACAGATCAGAAAGTTGAACAATTTCATCCTGAAGTTATTGAAAAAGTTGTAGAGAATGCACATGAAGAGTTAAGGAAAAAATAATTGTTACTACTACAATGGAATCTTTTTACCTAAGGATTCTTTCGTAACCGTTGTTGAATTGTTAACAAATTAGGACATCAAGATGAGGATATAAATGAGATTTTGTTCTATTGAACAGTTGAAAAGATGCCTCTAGCTTGTGTAGGTGTTAGTATCTTAAATAACTACCACCCATGTAGAAAAAGCATGATCTAATTTTAACTATTTTGTAAACAATGCTTAATTCAAATATGCACATGCCGACCATTCAGGTAATATAAGATTATGAGTATCACACCTTTATAATGGACGAAATAATTATACAAAAGAGGTGCTTAGCATGAACAAGGGGCAAAGACATATTAGGATAAGGGATATCATTACTAATAATGAGATAGAAACACAGGATGAACTAGTTGACATACTGAAGGAAGCAGGCTTTAATGTAACACAGGCTACAGTATCTCGAGATATAAAAGAACTCCATCTAGTAAAGGTTCCAACCATGGATGGGAGATATAAATACAGCTTGCCAGCAGATCAACGTTTTAATCCGTTACAGAAATTAAAAAGATCATTAATGGATGCATTTGTTGGGATAGATGGCGCTAGTCATTTACTAGTAATGAAAACGTTACCTGGCAATGCTCATGCTATTGGTGCTCTAATAGATAACCTTGATTGGGAAGAAATATTAGGAACAATTTGTGGAGACGATACTTGCTTAATCATTTGTAAAACGCCCAATGATAGAGAGATCATATCTCAACGGTTTTTAGATATGCTGTAAGTGAGGTGTGGTATGCTAGTAGAATTAACAATAAAAAACTTTGCAATTATTGATTCCCTTTCGATTTCATTCGATAAGGGACTAACTGTGTTAACGGGAGAAACTGGTGCAGGTAAATCAATTATTATTGATGCGATCCATCTGCTCGCTGGAGGAAGGGGATCTTCAGACTTAGTGCGTTATGGAGAAAAAAGAGCGGAAATTGAAGGGCTTTTTTTACTCGATGATAATGCCCAATCGTGCTACAATAAAGCAGCAGAATTTGGTATTGAAATAAGTGATGGTATGGTCGTCCTACATCGTGATATGTATACAACAGGTAAAAGTGTTTGTCGAGTAAATGGAAAGCTAGTAACAATTGCTACCTTAAGAGAAATTGGTGCTACGTTGGTAGATATACATGGTCAGCATGAACATCAGGAGCTGATGATTGCTGACAATCATTCATATTTGCTCGACCAATATGGCGGAAAGAATATAAAGTCAGCTCTAAATGAATATGAGGTTCTTTATAAAAAATATGTTAATTTAACGAATAAACTCCAAAAATTAAGTGATAATGAACAGGAAATGGCACATCGTTTAGATTTAATTCAGTTTCAATCGAAGGAGATTCAAGAAGCGAATCTGGTTCAAAATGAAGATGATGAATTGCTTGATGAAAAAATGAAAATTTCTAACTTTGAAAAAATATATGAAGCGTTACATAATACGTATCA
This sequence comes from Cytobacillus sp. Hm23, assembly GCF_051842895.1. Taxonomy (NCBI): domain Bacteria; kingdom Bacillati; phylum Bacillota; class Bacilli; order Caryophanales; family Bacillaceae; genus Cytobacillus; species Cytobacillus sp. Hm23. Next base: position 122,086 of record NZ_JBPXRQ010000005.1, on the reverse strand, counting down.
GTCTCTTTTAGGAGAGCAAAGAGGGTTGGATTGGCTTGGACTAGCGATGAATCACCTAGATGGTGTCTCCACTTATGATGCAAATTTAAAAGAGGCGTTTGAGACAATTTCCAATAGTTATTATTTAGTGGAGGAAATTTCTTATAAAATACGCAATCAATTAGATGAGCTAGAGTATGACCCAGATCGGTTGAATTTTATAGAAGGACGTTTGAATGAGTTAAATCATTTGAAAAGAAAATATGGACGAACAGTTCAAGATATACTTGAATATGCAGCAACAATAGAGGAAGAAATTGATACGATTCAAAATCGTGATAGTCATGTTCTTCAACTGAAAAAAGACCTAGAAGGTATATCAGCTGATTTGTTATTAGAGGCTAAAAATCTTTCAGTTCTTAGGAAGCAATATGCTGACCTGTTGATTAAAGATATTAAAAGAGAACTTAAACATTTATATATGGATAAAACGACCTTTGACGTTGCATTGTCAAAAAAAGAGGGGATTCATGAAACATCTTTCGCGAATGAAATTCCTGTGAAATATAAAAAAAATGGCATTGATGAAGTTGAGTTTTTTATTTCAACTAATCCTGGTGAACCACTAAAGCCACTTTCAAAAGTTGCATCAGGTGGAGAGCTATCTCGAATTATGCTTGCGATAAAAAGTATCTTCTCAAAGCACCAGGGAGTTACATCTATTATTTTTGATGAAGTTGATACCGGAGTAAGTGGAAGAGTAGCTCAAGCAATTGCTGAAAAAATATATCATGTCTCTGTTGGATCACAAGTGCTCTGTATTTCGCATTTACCTCAAGTAGCAGCAATGGCAGATACTCATTTGTTTATTTCAAAAAATACTTCACAAGATCGAACGACAACAAAAGTTACTCACCTTAATAAAAATGAGAAAATAAAAGAAATTGGTCGGATGATTTCGGGTGTCGAAATCACTGACTTAACTAAGAAACATGCAAAGGAATTGCTTGATTTAGCAAAAAATTTAAAAAATGCTTGAAAAGCTATCCAAAAACGGCTAGCTTTTTTCTCTGTTATATAGTTATAAATGTTCGCTTAGTAGGCTAAATTAATGATGTAGCCATGTAATTATATTTGGTGTGGGTTAGGGCGAGGAGAGTGAAAGTGATTGATAACAGAGAAGATAAGAAAAATAGTTGGTGCTGTTCTCCTTGTTACATTGGTAAGTATACTTTTTTTTGGTCCATTTAAAGAATATGTTGGTTTGCCAAAAAATATTATTGTTTTTGAAGGTCAGCAGCTTAAATTACCTTCTACATTACCTGTAACAGTTAGTCAAAAAAACGATAATGATGTATTTTCAGTTTCAAATGCTGAAACTGGTTTAGACGTTATGGGTGAAGCTTCTGGAAATGGTGAAATACTATTAGAGATGGCAGGTATCCCAATTAAAAAAATCAATGTAAATGTTCTTAATGATTTAAAGGTGATACCAGGTGGACAGTCAATTGGAGTGAAGCTTAATTCAATCGGAGTTTTAGTAGTTGGGTTTCATCAAGTTGATACAGAGGAAGGTAGCGTGTCTCCTGGAGAAAGTTCTGGTGTGAAAATTGGAGACTTAATTACTAAAATTAATGGTAAGGAAATAGAAAAAATGAGTGATGTTGCTCCTTTTGTTAAACAAGCTGGAAAAGATGAAAAAGCGCTTGAACTAACAATTTCCCGTGATAATGATGAAGTAACTACTACTTTGCAACCAATCAAAGATATTAATGATCACACCTATCGTATAGGTCTGTATATACGTGATTCAGCTGCAGGAATCGGCACAATGACATTTTATCATCCTGACTCTAAAAAATACGGAGCATTGGGTCATGTGATTTCAGACATAGATACAAAAAAACCAATTAGAGTTCAAGATGGACACATTGTTCGATCGACTGTTACATCCATTCAAAAGGGAAGTACAGGGACTCCAGGTGAGAAATTAGCAAGATTTTCAAAAGACAAAGAAGAGATTGGTACAATTAGTAAAAATAGCCCATTTGGAATTTTTGGTGAGTTAACTAAAAAAATTAAAAATGGTATAAATGATCAAGCATTACCAATAGCATTATCACACGAAGTTAAGGAAGGTCCAGCAAAAATACTAACTGTGGTTGATAATGATAAAGTTGAGGAATTTGATGTTGAAATCATTAGCTCGGTTCCACAAAAATTTCCAGCAATAAAAGGTATGGTTATCAAAATTACAGATCCAAAGCTGTTGCGTAAAACAGGTGGTATCGTTCAAGGTATGAGTGGCAGTCCTATTATTCAAAATGGAAAGGTTATTGGTGCTGTAACTCACGTATTTGTTAATGATCCTACCAGTGGGTATGGCGTTCATATTGAATGGATGCTAAATGAAGCAGGAATTGACATTTACGAAAAAAATCAACAAAAAGCGAGCTAAAACAGCTCGTTTTTTACATAATATTTGAACTGAAAAACGCATTTCGACAAAAACTTTTTATTATTTGTCGAATAATGAAAAACATAGGATACTTAAGGTTTTGGGAGAAAAGTATAGATTTTAGAGATTTTATATTATTTTTTAAAAATTAAAGGGATTTCATGTTATGTCGTCGAAATGTTCCATTACACTGAAGTCAGAAAATAATGAATCCTGATTTTATTTGGAGTTCGAGGAGGAAAGTGTGTGAAAAAAATTAAAGTTTGTATTATTGATGACAACAGAGAGTTAGTAAGCCTAATTGAACAATATATATCGAATCAAGATGATATGGAAGTTGTAGGGGTAGCTTATAACGGGCATGACTGCTTGGATATCTTAAAAAATACTACCCCTGATGTATTAGTTTTGGATATTATTATGCCTCATTTAGATGGTTTAGCTGTCCTTGAAAAAATCCGTGAACAAAGGGACAAGCAACCAAATGTCATTATGCTAACAGCTTTTGGTCAAGAGGATGTTACTAAAAAAGCTGTGGAATTAGGGGCCTCATATTTTATTTTAAAACCTTTTGATATGGAGAACTTAATTAGTCATATTCGTCAAGTAAGTGGTAAAGGTCTTACACATGTTAAACAAACAACAACATTGTATCGTACACAAAATGAGTCTAAGCATAAAAACCTTGATGCAAGTATTACAAGTATTATCCATGAAATTGGTGTCCCTGCACATATTAAAGGATATTTATATCTTCGTGAAGCGATATCAATGGTATATAACGATATTGAGCTATTAGGGTCAATTACTAAAGTACTTTATCCTGATATTGCAAAAAAATATAACACTACAGCAAGTAGAGTAGAACGAGCAATTCGTCATGCAATAGAAGTTGCATGGAGTCGAGGCAATATCGAATCAATCTCGTCATTGTTCGGTTATACAGTCAGTATGTCAAAAGCTAAGCCTACCAATTCAGAATTCATCGCGATGGTTGCTGATAAGCTGCGTTTAGAGCATAAAGCTTCTTGAAAGGGTAAGAATTAACTCGTTGTAAAAAAAAGACAGTTTTTAAAAAACTTTTTAAGGACGTTGTTTTCAGATCTAAGAAATGACCATATACAGCGTTTTCTTTGACCCTCTTGCTAAAAGAAGCTGCACGATCAAAACTTCAATAAGTCTACTTACGCATTAGTAGTATTAACATAATTTATGACGGAAGAACGTTATGGGCCCAATAAATCAAAGTGGTTTATTGGGCTTTTAAGTGTGCAAAAACGTACGATATCATAGCTAACAAAAGTATGATACTAATAGCTTATGTATTTATCCATAAAAAATATAATGTACTTTAATTTGTTATAAATAATATTCGAAATAATGGTATAATTAAGGGTGAAAATAATGACATTTAGTCGAATAGATTTTCTCTTTGATAACCCTTTACAAAATGAAGATATTCCTTAGTCCTGCTGTTGATATTATAATATTTTGAAATGACGGTTTTTAAGTGTAAACAGTCCTTTTAAGATATAAGAAATGAGTGATTTGTATGGAATTTATAAAAAATGAATATTTTGAAATGACTTATGATAATGATTCAAAACTTTATATAAATGTGTTTAAGAAGGGCTATACAATGGCCGATTTTCATGCTTTATTAACTAAATATCCACGAATAACGATTTCAAAATTTCTAATTTTAAGACAAGCAATTGAAGAGTCGAATAACAACATTATACACATAGGTGAATTAAAGCCTTTAGTCATATGCGATGTATCAAAAGATAAAATGAGTGCAACAATTCATTTTAATTGTTCAGAAGAAGAGCTAATAGAACATAAATCCTCATATATTACAAAAGCAGTTGAATTGTTACATAGTAATGGGGTGAATGAAGGTATATTATTAGATGTCCTGTACCAACAATTACAAGTTAAGAAAGATATCGTTGTTGCTAGAGGGATTGAACCTATCCATGGTGAAGACGCTAAAGTTACTTATTATGAGATATCTGAAAGAAAGCCAACGATTCGTGATGACGGAAATGCTGACTATTTCGATATGAATTTTATTGACGTAGTCAAAGAAGGCGAATGGTTGGGAGAAAAGATACCTCCGACAACCGGCAAAGCAGGTAAAACTGTTACCGGCGAATTAATTGTTCCTAAAAAAGGAAAAGATAAAAGATTCTATTATGACAAAAAAACTGTGAAAAAAGAGCAATCTAATGATGGGAAAGAGGTACTTCGGGCAGGTATTCACGGTGTTGTTCAAGTGAAAAATGGAAAGATAGCTATTGGAGACCATTTAATCATTAATGGTGATGTGGGCGTTGAAACCGGTAATATTTCATTTGATGGAAATGTCACGGTCAACGGTGTTGTGCAAAATGGTTTCTCTGTAGTTGCGACAAAAGATGTCTCGGTTATGAGTGAGCTTGGTATAAGTGGCGTTAAAATGATTGAATCAAAAACTGGTGATGTATTTATTAAAGGTGGTGTTTTTGGTAAGGGTGTTACGACAATAACTGCTGGAAATGATATATTTGTCAAATATGCCAATGAATGTGTGTTAGAAGCAAGTCATAATATTAACATTGGCTATTACGCAATAGGAAGTAACTTGAAAGCTATGAATGTTGTTGCTAACGAACATAAAGGAAAAATAATAGGTGGTCATGTTGAAGCAAAAGCGAGTGTTACTGCAGGGGTTATCGGGAATAAGATGGAAAAGAGAACTGTGGTCATTGTGACGGGATTTGACCGTGAGCAAGTTAAAGAAGAGCTCGCTGAGCTTCTAAGGAATTACAAAAAGGCTGTGCAAAAAGTTGAATCGATAAAAGTACAACTTGATCAATTTGATAACTACAGTAATGATTTATCAGAAATGGATCAAAGAGAATATGATCGTTTGAGGCATAAGTTTGATGAACAAGTTACAGAAGTTTCAAATTTTGAACATTCTCGAAAAGCGCTAGCCGAATTATTAACTTTAAAAGGTGATGGGCAAGTATCAATCTTTAAAAAAGCTTATCCTGAAACGTTTATCCAAATTAAAAAACAAACAAAGAAATTGAAAAGTCCAGGCAAGGGAGTATTCTATGTAGTGGATAAACAACTACACATTGAGTAGTACGACATATAATTAAGAGCAAAAAAGACGACAAGGAGTATACTTTACTCCTTGTCGTCTTTTTTCTTTTCTGCTTCAGCCATTTTTTGAACAAGAATATGCTTTGGCATATGCATAATTTGTTCTATGGGAATATTTAGCGTGCTTGCAAGTTTTTGAGCAGTTTCAAGGGATATTTGATGTGGATTCATTTAACATGCACCTCCAGATAATCATATTTAATGAGAATGGGACTAAGTCAACATAGTCCAGCTGTTCATTCAGTTATTTTTTCTTATTATTTTGCTGTAAGCGCGGTTGTACTTTATTTCTTTTACGGTCTCTGTGCAGTATAAAGCCGGCAACAAATACTAACCCAGCTATAAACATGATGAATCCTACGAGAAATTGAAGCCATAAAAAAGGAAAAGGTTTTTGTAATATATTGAAGAGCATATCCCTCATTAATTTAATTCCAAGGGCCGATAAAATTCCTGGTATTAATAATACTAATAATGCAATGATTCTTTTCATCATATTAATCCTTTCACTGGAGTATCTCTTTTACAAGTTTTGTTGCTATTACCTAAATTAGTACGACTAGATATAGTTTCTAAAATGCTAATCGCTTACGAATTTAGTTCTTAGTAAGAAAACTACAAGTAATGCAAAATAGTGCTCTAAAAAAAGAATAACTCTTCTAATTTATTTGTCAAGGAGTTAAAAAAACGGTATGATATGTTAGTGAAAGATATTGCATATATTTTGTTGAAAAGTATGTAATTTATTTCAAAGAGGCCGTAGAGGTGTGTTGTTCATGAAAAAAGCGTTGATTGTTGGGGCTGGAAAGGGTGGCTCGGCAATTCTAAAAATATTACAAGAAACAGAGATAATGGAAGTTGTAGCGGTTGTCGATGTTAAGCCTACCGCGATTGGATTGAAGCTGGCAAGAGATTTGAGTATTCGTACTGGTAGTAATTGGCGAGAGTTTTTAACAAGTGAGATTGATGTTGTTATAGAAGCAACAGGTAGTGAAAAGGTTTTTGAAGAAATTCGTGAAGTAAGAACTAAAAAAACAGTGTTAATCCCTGGAGCTGTTGCTTATATAACTGCCCAGTTAATGGAGCAAAAAGAAGGGCTTATTACTAAATTAAAAAATGAATCAGATAAGCATGACTTAATTTTGAATTCCACTCATGATGGTATGATAGTGATCAACTTCGACACAAATATTGTTTTGTTTAACAGAAGTGCTGAACGAATTGTTGGCTTGAGTAAAGAAGATGTGATAGGGAAGCCGATTGAGGAAATCATACCTGCAAGTCAACTGACTAGAGTGATGAAAACAAGACAAACTGAAATTAATCAAGAGCTTATATTAAATAATGGTAAGAAAATTATTACGACAAGAATACCTATTGTTAATGAAGCAGGTGTCCTATATGGGGCGGTTGCTGTATTTAAGGATATAACTGATGCAGTAAAACTAGCTGAAGAAATAACTAATCTGAAAGAAATACAAACAATGCTAGGAGCAATTATTCAATCATCTGAAGAAGCAATATCAGTAGTGAATGAGAATGGTATTGGCTTACTAATTAATCGTGCGTATACAAAGATTACGGGGTTAACAGAAGATGAGGTGATCGGAAAACCTGCTACAGCAGATATTTCAGAAGGAGATAGTGTTCACATGAAAGTGCTGAATACGCGAAGACCTGTTAGAGGGGTCAGGATGAAGGTTGGCCCTAATAAGAGAGATGTCTTAGTAAATGTTGCACCTATTATTGTCGATGGAAAATTAAAAGGGAGCGTTGGTGTCATCCACGATGTTTCTGAAATTCAGCAATTAACAACTGAATTAAATAGAGCGAGGCAAATTATTCGTACGTTAGAAGCAAAGTATTCATTTGATGATATCATTGGGCATTCTGAAGAGATGGAATTTGCTATTCAACAAGCGAAACTTGGAGCAATCACCCCTGCTACAGTACTATTACGCGGTGAGTCAGGAACAGGAAAAGAACTATTTGCACATGCGATTCATAACGCAAGCAATCGAAAATTTAATAAATTTATACGTGTCAATTGTGCTGCTTTATCTGAAACACTTCTTGAGAGTGAATTGTTTGGTTATGTAGAAGGAGCTTTTTCAGGAGCAAAACGTGGTGGAAAAAGAGGTCTGTTTGAAGAAGCTAATAATGGTAGTATTTTCTTAGATGAGATTGGTGAGCTATCGCCTAATACACAGGCAAAGTTATTAAGAGTGCTACAGGAAAATGAAATTATTAGAGTTGGAGGAACGCAGCCCATTCCAATTAACGTACGAATAATAGCTGCAACAAATGTGAATCTTGAAATGGCTATAGCTGATGGGTCTTTTCGGGAAGATTTATTTTATCGCTTAAATAAGTTGCCTATACAAATTCCGCCTTTACGAAATAGGAAACAAGACTTACCAGCATTATGCGAACACCTTCTTCGTAAAATAAACCAAGAATATGGAAGAAATGTAGAAGGTTTAGACTTGGAAGTGCTTGATTACTTTCATACATATAATTGGCCTGGGAATGTTAGAGAGTTGGAGAATATTATTGGACGAGCAATGATCTTTATGAAATTTAATGAAGTTCATATAGGTCTTAAACATGTCCCTACGCTTGAATCTGGAATAGCCAACAAAGCTGACACGTCTCTCATCACTATACCTACGCAAAATGATCAAACATTATCAGAAATGTTAGAGAATTATGAAGGGGCTATTATTGAACAAGTTTTAACGAGCAACAACGGGAATAAAACTGCCACGGCAAAATCTCTCGGTATTTCATTACGGAATTTATATTATAAAATTGAAAAATATAATATTGCAATAAATAGCATGCAATAAATTTCAAGTTTTGAATTTTTTTGCGCAGTGTATGTTGTGAAACATAACTTAATTACACAAATACTTATCATTCTTTTTTGTGGCATGCTTCTTGCAAATATAAAAATCTGAGAACGATATACTCAGAAAGTAGGATTAGCTCAAGTAATTCTTACGAAAGGGTTGAAGTAGATTACATGAAATTGGACCTATTAATTGAGCAAGCAACAACGTCTCCCAAAAAAACTGTAGCAGTTGCAGTTGCTGAGGACAAAGAAATCATTGAAGCAGTAGTAGGAGCACTTCGAAGAAACTTAGCCAATTTTCGACTATTTGGTGATGAAGTGAAGGTGAACAAATTGCTTCAGGAGTTAGCTCCTGACTGTGTTAACAGTGAAGCAATCTCGCTGATTGCTGCAGATTCACCTGAAGACGCAGCTGAACTAGCCGTTAAATCCGTTTCTTCAGGTGAAGCGGATGTATTAATGAAAGGAAATCTTTCAACTTCGTTGATTTTATCTGCAGTTCTTCATAAAGAGTGGGGACTTAGAACAGGTAATGTATTATCTCATAATGCCGTGTTTGAGGTTGAGGGTTTTGATCGACTTATTTTCGTAACTGACGCAGCAATGAATATTGCACCAAACCTTGACCAAAAGGCACAAATAATAGGAAATGCAGTTCAGCTTGCCCGGTCGATTGGCATTAATCAGCCTAAGGTAGCTCCAATATGTGCTGTAGAGGTAGTTAATCCAGTGATGCAAGCTACGCTTGACGCTGCAGCCTTAACGCAAATGAATAGAAGAGGTCAAATTAAAGATTGTATTGTTGATGGTCCATTGGCACTTGATAATGCTATTTCAGTTCATGCTACTAAACAAAAAGGTATAGTAAGTGAAGTAGCAGGAATGTCAGATATATTACTTGTTCCTAATATTGAAACGGGAAATGCCCTTTATAAATCTCTTATTTACTTTGCTAAAGCAAAAGTGGGGGCTGTTATATCCGGTGCCAAAGCTCCAATTGTTTTAACTTCAAGAGCAGATTCATCAGAAAGCAAGCTTTACTCACTAGCTTTAGCTATTCGTTCCGTTCATAAAATAATATAGAATTATAGGAGGATTTTAATATGCAGATTTTTTCTTATATGGAAGAGTATGATTATGAGCAATTAGTGTTTTGTCAAGATAAACAATCAGGACTAAAAGCTATAATTGCGATTCATGATACAACTTTAGGACCAGCTCTCGGTGGGACTCGAATGTGGACATATGCTTCTGAGGAATTAGCAATTGAAGATGCATTACGTTTAGCCAAAGGAATGACATATAAAAACGCTGCTGCAGGCTTAAATTTAGGCGGTGGTAAGACAGTTATCATTGGTGATCCACGTACTGACAAAAATGAAGAAATGTTTAGAGCATTTGGTCGCTATATACAAGGACTAAATGGTCGCTACATTACTGCAGAGGATGTCGGTACTACAGTAGCTGACATGGATTTGATTCATGAAGAAACAGATTTTGTTACAGGTATTTCACCAGCATTTGGTTCATCAGGTAATCCATCACCTGTGACTGCATACGGTGTGTATCGTGGAATGAAAGCAGCTGCAAAGGAAGCATTTGGAACAGATTCGTTAGAAGGAAAAGTCATCGCTGTTCAAGGTGTTGGTAATGTTGCTTTTAACTTGTGCAAACACCTTCATGAAGAAGGAGCACAATTAATCGTTACTGACATTAATAAAGAGGCAGTACAAGCAGCAGTTGAACAATTCGGTGCACAGGCTGTAGACCCTGATGATATCTACAGTGTAGACTGCGATATTTATGCACCGTGTGCTCTTGGTGCTACTATTAACGATGATACTATTCCTAAGCTGAAAGCAAAAGTAATTGCAGGTGCAGCGAATAATCAATTAAGAGAGTCACGTCATGGAGATACTATTCATGACTTAGGAATTGTATATGCACCTGATTACGTTATTAATGCTGGTGGAGTAATGAATGTGGCAGATGAATTAAATGGTTATAACCGTGACCGTGCTATGAAAAAAGTAGAAACGATCTATAATAACATAGAAAAAGTCATTGAAATAGCAAATCGTGATCGTATTCCAACTTATGTAGCTGCTGATCGTTTAGCTGAAGAGCGCATTGAACGTATGAGAAATTCACGTAGCCAGTTCTTACGAAATGAACATCATATTCTAAGTAGACGAAATCGCTAAAATAGGAAGATTGTGATGAGGGTAAATGTGGATTATTTTTAGCAATTATCAATAGAGTAATCATTGCTAAAGATTAATTGGAAAATGAGGTGGCAAAATGACGCCACCTCATTCCTCCATACATATGCTGTGGAGTTATCACGAAGCCCAAATGACATCACAAAATGGAGGTATTGATTTTGCAAGAGAGAGAATATCGTATTCTTGTTATCAACCCAGGGTCAACATCGACGAAAATAGGAGTCTTTGATAATGAACTCTCGATATTTGAGAAAACGATTCGGCATGATAGTAAGATCATTAACTCGTATGAAGCGATTATTGACCAATACGAATTTCGAAAAAACACAATCCTTGAAACATTGCATCATGAGGGCATTAATATTTCTAAATTAGATGCTGTTTGTGGACGTGGTGGGTTATTACGTCCTATTGAAGGTGGTACCTATCGCGTAAATGAAGCAATGCTTGCTGATTTACGTATTGGTTACGCTGGCCAACATGCTTCAAACCTTGGTGGCATCATAGCACATGAAATTGCTGGAGGATTAAATATACCTGCCTTTATCGTTGACCCAGTTGTAGTTGATGAAATGGATTCAATTGCAAAGATTTCTGGATTCCCACTTATCGAACGAAAAAGTATCTTTCATGCGCTGAACCAAAAGGCCGTTGCAAGGAGAGTTGCAAAAGATTTAGGTAAGAGATATGAGGAATGTAATTTAATTGTCACCCATATGGGTGGTGGTATAACGGTTGGTGCCCACAAACAAGGTCGTGTTGTAGATGTAAACAATGGGTTACATGGAGACGGACCATTTAGCCCAGAACGCGCTGGGACTGTACCTGCTGGTGACTTAGTTACGCTTTGCTATTCTGGTGATTATTACCGTGATGAAGTGATGAAAAAGCTAGTAGGTAACGGAGGACTAGTAGGTTATCTAGGAACAAATGATGCAGTAGCGGTTGAAAAAATGATAACCAAGGGAGATGAAAATGCCCAACTTGTGTATGAAGCGATGGCTTATCAAATTGCGAAAGAAATTGGTGCTGCAAGTGCAGTTCTGTCAGGTAAAATCGATGCAATAATTTTAACTGGGGGATTAGCTTACGGCAAAGAGTTTGTTAAGCACATATCTACACGCGTTAACTGGATTGCTGATGTAATCGTTCTTCCTGGGGAAAATGAATTACAAGCGTTAACTGAAGGTGCGTTACGTGTTTTGCGTAATGATGAAGATGAAAAAATATATCCTGCTAACTAACATATAAGATCGTGTAATGAGGAAGGGGATAGTAACAATGTCAAAAGAATATGATCTCGTGATACTCGGCGGTGGTACAGGTGGTTATGTAACAGCGATCCGTGCATCACAATTAGGTTTGAAAACAGCTGTGGTTGAAAAGGGTAAATTAGGTGGTACATGCTTGCACTCAGGGTGTATCCCTAGTAAAGCACTGCTTAGAAGCGCTGAAGTCTATTCAACAACGAAAAAAAGTGAAGAATTTGGGGTTCTAACAACAGATGTTTCCTTAGATTTTTCAAAGGTTCAAGGTCGAAAAGATCAGATCATTTCCCAATTGTATAAGAGTGTTCAATATTTAATGAAAAAAGGTAAGATTGATGTTTTTGAGGGAGTTGGAAGGATTTTAGGTCCATCAATTTTTTCTCCGATGCCTGGAACAATTTCAGTTGAAATGAATAACGGTGACGAAAATGAAATGCTCATTCCGAAAAATGTCATTATCGCAACAGGGTCACGTCCAAGGTCATTACCTGGCTTAGAAATTGACGGTGAATTTGTGATGACTTCTGATGAAGCTCTTGAAATGAAGGAACTACCATCATCTATGATCATTGTCGGTGGAGGAGTTATTGGAATTGAGTGGGCTTCTATGTTAGCAGATTTTGGTGTTGAAATTACTGTTCTTGAATATGCAGATCACATTCTACCAACTGAGGATATTGAAATTTCCAAAGAGATGCGGCGTCTTATGAAGAAAAAAGGAATTAACATTGTTACTGGCGCAAAAGTACTTCCCGAAACGTTATCAACAAGTCAAGAAGTGACGATTAAGGCGGAACATAAAGGGGAAGAAAAAACTTTCCAAGCAGAAAAAATACTCGTGTCTGTAGGTCGTCAAGCAAACGTTGAAGGAATTGGTATTGAAAATACTGATATTGTAATTGATAAAGGGTTCATACAAACAAATGAATTTTATCAGACGAAAGAATCTCATATTTATGCGATTGGAGATTGCATAGGAGGCCTTCAACTTGCACATGTCGCGTCACACGAAGGAATTGTTGCTGTAGAGCATATTAAGGGAGAAAACCCTTCTCCAATTGATTATTCACTTATATCAAAATGCGTATACAGTAATCCAGAGGTTGCAAGTGTTGGTTATACTGAACATGAGGCAAAAGAGCAAGGGTTTACTGTAAAAACAGGCAAATTCTCATTCAAGGCGATAGGAAAAGCGCTTGTGTTTGGTGAATCAGATGGTTTCGTTAAAATTGTTGCTGACACAGAAACCGATGATATATTAGGCGTACATATGATTGGCCCACACGTAACTGATATGATATCAGAAGCTGGGTTAGCACGTGTATTAGATGCTACTCCATGGGAGGTAGCACATACTATTCACCCGCATCCTACTTTGTCAGAAGCTATTGGTGAAGCTGCGCTAGCTGTAGATGGTAAACCAATTCATGGCTAAAAGTTAATATAAATAATGGTTTTTATCGTAAACATTGTTGCTATTGCTACTAAAGTATGGACAGTACGATGAGTTTTATGAGGACTCAATAATTTTATAAGTAGAAAAGATGCTACGAATAAATGCTTAGATTTAAGAATGAAAAGCAACAATCAATGCGATAACAGCCTAAAAAATAAAGGAGGTATATGTATGACTGAAAATCGTCATCAAGAGCTCGGTTTAAATGATGAAAGAGTACTTGAAATGTATGAAACGATGCTACTTGCACGAAAAATTGATGAACGTATGTGGTTATTAAATAGAGCTGGTAAAATACCGTTCGTAATATCTTGTCAAGGGCAAGAAGCAGCACAGGTAGGTGCCGCATTTGCGTTAGATCGCAGTAAAGATTATGTCCTACCATATTATCGAGATATGGGTGTCGTATTAACGTTTGGTATGACTGCAAAAGATTTAATGTTATCAGGATTTGCAAAAGCAGAAGACCCAAATTCAGGTGGACGTCAAATGCCAGGACATTTCGGTCAGAAGAGCAACAATATTGTTACAGGATCATCACCAGTTACAACTCAAGTTCCACATGCTGTTGGAGTAGCTCTAGCTGGTAAAATGGAAGGAAAAGACCTTGTGACATTTGTTACTTTTGGTGAAGGATCTTCTAATCAAGGAGATTTCCATGAAGGTGCGAATTTTGCAGGTGTTCACAAGCTCCCTGTTATTTTTATGTGTGAGAACAATAAATATGCTATTTCGGTACCAATTGAAAAACAATTAGCATGTGAGAAAGTTTCTGACAGAGCCATTGGATATGGAATGCCTGGTTATACAGTAAATGGTAATGATCCGTTGGAAGTGTACAAGGCTGTAAAAGAGGCTACTGAGCGAGCACGTAACGGTGAAGGCCCTACATTAGTTGAAACAATCTCCTATCGCCTAACACCGCATTCTAGTGACGATGACGACCGTAGTTATCGGGAAAGTAATGAGGTAACTGAAGCGAAGAAAAATGATCCTATCATCACTTTTGCATCTTATTTAAGGAATATTGGATTATTAAGTGAAGAGTTGGAAAAAGAAATTGATAGTCGAGTGATGAGTCAGGTTAACGAAGCAACAGAATATGCGGAAAATGCTGCTTATGCTGAAGCAGAATCAGCAATGAAGTATGTTTATGCAGAGTGATAGAGGGGGGAAATTATATGCCTGTAATTTCATATATTGACGCTGTTACAATGGCAATACGCGAAGAGATGGAAAATGATTCAAAAGTATTTGTACTTGGAGAAGATGTAGGAAAAAAAGGTGGCGTGTTTAAAGCTACGGTTGGCTTACATGAACAATTTGGGGAAGAGCGAGTCATAGATACACCTCTTGCTGAATCAGCGATTGCTGGGGTAGGTATTGGTGCTGCCATGTATGGTATGAGACCGATCGCAGAAATGCAGTTCGCTGATTTTATCATGCCAGCTGTAAACCAAATTATATCAGAAGCAGCTAAGATTAGATATCGTTCCAACAATGACTGGTCGTGTCCACTAACGATTCGTGCTCCATACGGAGGAGGAGTACACGGCGCGTTATATCATTCCCAGTCTGTAGAAGCTGTTTTTGCAAATCAACCTGGTTTAAAAATTGTCATGCCTTCAACACCATATGATGTGAAGGGGTTATTAAAAGCAGCTATTCGTGATAATGATCCGGTCTTGTTTTTCGAGCATAAGCGCGCCTATCGGCTAATTAAAGGTGAAGTACCAGAAGATGACTATGTGTTGCCAATTGGCAAAGCTGACGTTAAGCGTGAAGGTGAAGATATTACTGTTATTACATACGGATTATGTGTTCATTTTGCACTCCAAGCGGCTGAAAAACTTGCTCAAGATGGAATCTCTGCACATATTCTTGATCTTCGTACCGTGTATCCATTAGATAAAGAAGCAATTATAGAAGCAGCTTCGAAAACTGGCAAAGTATTACTTGTAACAGAAGATAATAAAGAAGGAAGTATTATAAGCGAAGTTGCAGCTATTATATCTGAACATTGCTTATTTGATTTAGACGCTCCAATAAAACGTCTAGCTGGCCCCGATATACCTGCTATGCCATATGCACCAACTATGGAAAAATTCTTTATGGTGAATCCTGACAAAGTGGAGAAGGCCATGAGAGAGCTTGCAGAATTTTAGTATTGATGAAGGAGGGTTTATCCATTGGCACTTGAAAAAATTACAATGCCGCAGCTTGGTGAAAGTGTAACAGAGGGTACGATCAGTACCTGGCTCGTTTCTGTTGGTGATAAAGTAAATAAATATGATCCACTTGCTGAGGTAAATACAGATAAAGTAAACGCTGAAGTACCATCATCATTTACTGGTGTGATAAAAGAATTAGTTGCTGAAGAGGGTGAAACGATTCCTGTTGATGGCCTCATATGTACAATAGAGGTAGAAGGTGAACAACCTACTCAAGAGGCAAAGAAACAGGATACACCTACGGCTAATGAACAACCTAAAGTGGAAGAGGTACGTGAACATAAAGTACGCTATTCACCGGCTGTATTAAAATTAGCTCAAGAACACAATATAGACCTTGAACTTGTTTCAGGTACAGGCAAAGATGGCCGTATAACGAGAAAAGACTTGAAGAAGTTAATAAGTTCTGGTGATATTCCAGTGGCAGGCGCAAATAAGAAGAAGGAAACGGTTATTGTTGAAACAGTTGAAGGTTCAAAGGTGCAAAACACGGTCCCAGAAAGAGTCCAATATAAAGAAACTAGTCCAGCTCCTAACATTCCTGTCCAAACGGGAGACATTGAAATCCCTGTATCAGGTGTTCGAAAAGCGATTGCAACAAATATGTTACGTAGTAAGCATGAAGCTCCACATGCTTGGATGATGGTTGAAGTTGATGTAACAAATCTAGTTGAGTATCGAAATGGAATTAAGAGCGAATTTAAACAAAAAGAAGGATTTAGTCTAACTTTCTTTGCATTCTTCGTCAAAGCTGTTGCTCAAGCTTTGAAAGAGTTCCCACAAATTAATTCAATGTGGGCAGGTGACAAAATTATTCAAAAGAAAGATATAAATATTTCAATCGCCGTAGCTACAGATGATGCATTGTTTGTACCTGTGATTAAGCACGCTGATGAGAAAACGATCAAAGGAATTGCACGTGAAATAACGGAACTGGCTACAAAGGTTCGCTCAGGTAAGCTATCGGCTGATGAGATGCAAGGCGGAACTTTTACTGTAAATAATACAGGGTCATTCGGGTCAGTACAATCAATGGGAATTATTAATTATCCACAAGCAGGAATCGTCCAGGTCGAATCGATTGTGAAACGACCAGTTGTTATGAATAATGGGATGATCGCTGTTCGGGATATGGTGAATCTATGTATGTCTTTAGACCATCGTGTTCTTGATGGACTTGTATGTGGACGTTTCCTTGCACGTGTGAAGGATATTTTAGAAAAGACATCAAAAGATAATACATCTATATATTAGTAACGAAAAACACTGCTGCAAATTTGTAGCAGTGTTTTTTGAAGTATTGCTTTTTCAATTTTCTTTTAAAGGTCAAAATGTATTAAACGTATATGGAATTAAAGTCATTTTTTTAATATACTAATGTTAGAAGTACTTTTGAAAATATTTAGACAATTATATTGAAAGCGGTTTCTTTGTTGATGCATGTTTATATGAGAACAAGAATAAGTGAACGAATGATTTTTAGACGTCATATGACTCGATATTGGGTGAGGTGGTTTAAGAGTAATGCCAATGCTACCGTGACTGATGACATCACTTATTTGTAGACTGGCAACATGAACAGAATAGAGAGATACGAAGAACTTACAATGTATTTCTTGTAAGGGAATCTTCTAGAGTTAAAAAAATTCTATAATAATAAACTCACCTTAAGGAGAGAAGGAACGGTTATGAAGAACATAAATGAGGTTAAGAATTCACAATTTGCTGTTCCGTCATTCGATGACTGGAAAGGCAAAGCGACACAATCTCTAAAGGGAAAATCAATTGAACAGCTTTACACTAATACATATGAGGGCATTGAACTAAAACCATTGTATACAGAGGAGGATGTAGAGGGTTTACCTTTTTTGAATGAATTACCTGGGCAAGGATCACATCTTCGTGGGACAAAGCTTCTAAGAACGAGCGGGGAGGCTTGGGACGTTAGTCAAGAAATAGATGTGCCTTGTCCCCATCAGTGTAATCAAGTGTTGAAAGATGACATAGATCGTGGTTTAACAATGATTCATCTATTATTAAATGATAAAACTAAACGAGGGTATAGTTTGCCTAATAGTAATGGTAAAGGTCTTTTAGTAGAGACGATTCATGATATTGAGAAAGCTCTAAATGATATTTCTCTACAACATAAATCACTTATGATTGACACCCATTATTGTTCATTGCCAATGCTATCAATGTTGACAGCTTATTTTGAAAAGAACAATATTCCTTTGGAAACAATTAAGGGAACGATTGGCATGGATCCGTTGGCTGCTCTAGTGGAAGATGGAGAATTACCTATGAATACATCGCAGCTCTATGATGTAATGGCACAATTAACATTGTGGGGAAAGAAACATAGCCCAAATATAAATACCATCCTAGTGAAAGGACATCCATATCATAATGGAGGGGCAAGCGCTGTTCAAGAATTAGCCTTTTCATTAGCAACTGCTGTCGAGTATGTAGCGGAAGCGCTGAAAAGAGGCTTGACCATTGATGATGTTGCTCAAAAAATAACATTTTCATTCTCAATCGGAGCAAATATGTTTATGGAAATCGCGAAATTACGAGCTGCTAGAACACTTTGGACATCGATTGTTAAATCATTCGGTGGAAATGAAACATCACAAAGAATGAACAATCATGGTCGTACATCTGCATTTACGAAAACTGTCTATGACCCGTACGTAAACATGTTAAGGGTGACAACTGAAGCGTTTGCAGCAGGAGTGGGTGGAGTTGATAGCTTAGATGTTTCGTCTTTTAATGAAGCAATAGATCGATCGACTAACTTTTCAAGAAGAATTGCAAGAAATACTCAAATTATTCTTCAAGAAGAAGCTTTTATATCTAAGGTTATTGATCCAGCTGGTGGTTCTTGGTACATTGAAAAGCTCACGAATGATGTTGCAAAGAGTTCATGGGAATTATTCCAAAAGGTCGAACAATTAGGTGGTATGGAGCAAGCATTGAAAGTGAACTTTGTTCAACAAGAAATAAATGATGTTGCAACAAAACGGCAAGAGCATGTTCATAATAGAAAACACAAAATTGTTGGAACTAATTTTTATGCAGATTTGCATGAAGAACCTATGACGATGAGTAGTTTGAAAAAAGATGAACATGTTGACATTAATGATCAACTATCAATTGAGAAGTTAGCGCGATTAAAAGAAGTATTTGAAATGGATATTGATAATGTCATGGATGTAGCTGTTCATTTCATGCGTGAAGGACTCACTATATCACAATTTATTAATTTGATGAAAGATAAAGAAGCTACTGTAAAAATAAACAGTATAGAAAAAATTAGGCTTACGCAATCTTTTGAGGAACTAAGACAAACATCTGACCAATATTTTGAAAAGTATGGTTTTCGTCCTAAAGTTGGCTTAATTAATTTAGGTTCAATACCGGAGCATAAGCCTCGTGCAGATTTCATTATGGGATTTTTTGAAGCAGGTGGGTTTGAAATTGTATCATCTCATGGTTATTTGTCAGTAGAAGATGCTATTGAAGGAACAAAAGCTATGAAGCTAGCAACATATGTAATCTGTGGTAGTAATGAAAAATATAAAGAAATGGCTGTTGCTATTAGTAAAAAACTTCTTGATGGCAAAAAAAATATTAAGATATATCTAGCTGGTAAGCAAGAAGATACCCTTAGAACAGAGCTGGTTGAAGCTGGAGTAAGCCATATAATAGATGCAACAACAAATTGCTATGAGTTTTTAACTTCATTACATCAGGAACAGGAGATGTAAAAAATGAAACGACCGGATTTTACAAAAATAAATTATACTAGCTCACAAAATCATACGTCACAGCCTGATAATGGAGAAGCCATTCATCAGTACATAGACGCTACGATTGAAGATTTATTATTTGAAACGAATGAACACATTGCTTTAAAACATGTGTATACAAAAGATGATTTGAAAGATATAGATCACCAACATTATATGCCAGGCATAGAACCTTATTTACGAGGGCCATATCCGACAATGTATGTCAATCGACCTTGGACTGTTAGGCAATATGCAGGTTTTTCTACAGCTGAAGAAAGTAATGGTTTTTACCGTCGGAATTTAGCAATGGGTCAAAAGGGGTTATCTGTTGCATTTGATTTAGCCACACATCGCGGCTATGATTCAGATCATCCCCGTGTTATTGGTGATGTTGGAAAAGCAGGTGTAGCAATAGATTCTATTTTGGATATGAAAGTTTTATTTGATAGGATCCCACTTGATAAAATGTCCGTGTCAATGACGATGAATGGAGCAGTATTACCAATAATGGCATTTTACATCGTCACAGCTGAAGAACAAGGAGTAAGTCCTGAAAAGCTAGCAGGGACAATTCAAAATGATATTCTAAAAGAGTATATGGTTCGCAATACGTATATTTATCCCCCTGACACATCAATGCGGATTATCGCAGATATTTTTGAGTATACATCAACATTTATGCCGAAATTCAATAGCATTAGTATATCTGGATACCATATGCAAGAAGCAGGAGCGCCAGCAGATTTAGAGTTAGCATATACACTTGCAGATGGTCTAGAATATGTCCGAACAGGGATAAAAGCTGGAATTGATATTGATTCATTCGCTCCGAGGTTGTCGTTTTTTTGGGCGATAGGTATGAATTATTTTATGGAAGTTGCAAAAATGCGGGCAGCTAGGCTTATGTGGGCACAATTAATGAAACAGTTTAATCCTAAAAATCCTAAATCTTTAGCTCTGCGAACACATTCACAAACATCAGGATGGAGTTTAACTGAACAAGATCCATTTAACAATGTCACAAGGACATGTATTGAAGCATTGGCAGCCTCGCTCGGTCATACGCAATCACTGCATACGAATGCACTTGATGAAGCAATTGCCCTACCAACAGATTTTTCTGCGAGAATTGCAAGGAATACTCAGTTATACTTACAAGATGAAACGGGTATTTGTGATGTTATTGACCCATGGGCTGGGTCATACTATGTTGAATATTTAACGGACGAATTGATGAAACGTGCATGGGAACATATAGAGGAAATTGACAGCTTAGGGGGCATGGCTAAGGCGATAGAAACGGGATTGCCTAAAATGCGTATTGAGGAAGCAGCTGCTCGCAGACAGGCCAAAATAGATTCCGGTAAAGAAGCGATTATTGGTGTAAATAAATATAAATTGATTGAAGAAGAACCGATCGATATTTTGGATATTGATAATACTGCTGTGAGGAAAAAGCAAATTGAACGCTTAGAAAAGCTTAGAGCGACTAGAGATGAATCTACAGTACAGCAAACTTTACTAGACATAACAAAAGCGACAGAAAGTGGCGAAGGGAATTTACTTGACCTTGCAGTGAAAGCTGCAAGGGCTCGTGCAACATTAGGAGAAATCTCTGATGCGGTTGAAAAGGTAGCTAAACGTCACAAAGCGATTATCCGTTCTATTAGCGGCGTGTACAGTTCGGAGTTTTCAAGTGAGGAGGAAATTGAGCTGATCAAACGTAGTACAGATGAATTTCTTGAACTAGAAGGAAGAAGACCACGTATTTTGGTTGCAAAAATGGGGCAGGATGGACATGATAGAGGAGCTAAGGTGATTGCAACTGCATTTGCGGATTTAGGTTTTGACGTAGACGTTGGTCCTCTCTTTCAAACACCTGAAGAAACGGCGATACAAGCAGTAGAAAATGATGTTCATGTAGTTGGCATAAGTTCTCTCGCTGCTGGTCACAAAACGTTGCTCCCTCAATTAGTCTCAGAATTAAAGAATCTAGGTCGTGACGACATTGTTGTCGTAATTGGTGGAGTCATTCCAGCTCAAGACTATGATTATCTTAAAGAAAATGGAGCTTCCGCTATTTTTGGCCCTGGTACGATCATTCCGGTAGCTGCCCAGAAGGTCATTGAAGAAATTTATCATAGACTCGGCTATGAGGAAGTGGATGTTAGTGACGAATATAAATGAAAGACCTGATTGGGTACCTTCAAAAGAAAATGACAGCTTTACATCATATATTAAAAAAGGTGTAACTGGTAGTCATGATGGGATGAGTAGTCAGCATTGTGAAAACAAGAAGTTTATTAGAAAAACGGAGAAGCATGTAAAAGACTATGTTGATGGAGTATTAAATAAAGATCGAACAATGTTGGCTCAAGCGATTACGTTAATCGAGAGCAACGCACAGAGACATGTAGATAAAGCTCAGGCTGTTTTAAATGAATTACTTCCACATGTTGGTTCCTCTATTCGAATAGGCATTACTGGGGTTCCTGGTGCAGGCAAAAGTACATTCATTGAATCTTTTGGTACATATCTTTGTGACAAAGGGTATCATGTTGCTGTACTAGCTGTTGACCCTAGTAGTTCAATTACTGGAGGAAGTATTCTTGGAGATAAGACTAGAATGGAGAACCTTTCTCGACACCCCCGTGCATTTGTGCGACCATCACCTTCAGGAGGGACACTTGGGGGAGTACACCGGAAAACGAGGGAAACGATGCTGCTCTGTGAAGCGGCAGGCTTTGATGTTATCCTTGTTGAAACAGTTGGTGTTGGGCAAAGTGAAATTGTTGTTAGAACGATGGTTGATTTCTTTTTATTGCTTGTTCTTACTGGAGCAGGCGATGAGTTGCAAGGAATGAAAAAGGGTGTACTTGAACTAGCTGACGCGTTAATTATCAATAAAGCTGATGGCGATAATAAGCGTCATGCTGAGATTGCACAACGAGATTATAATCGATTTCTACATTATTTACGACCAGCTACTGAAGGGTGGGAAACGAAAGCGTATACGTGTTCAGCGCTCTTTGGAAAAGGAATTGATAATGTATGGAAAATTATTAATGAATTTGTAGATCAGACAAAGGCAGCTGGTACTTTTGAAAGCCGTAGAAAAGCACAAATGAAAGAATGGATATATGCGACAATTAAAGATCAGTTAGAAACAAGGTTTTTTACTCATCCACAAATAAAAGAAAGATTACCTCAAGTAGAGAGCAATGTAATATCAGGGAATGTACCAGTAACGTTAGCTGTTCAACAGTTACTTGCATTGTATTTTAATGAAAACTAGTTATGTTTTATACGTTTATATAGTGAAATCATTGCAAATAAGATTGATTACTTGCTATCATAGTAATAGGTTGATAATTAAGGGAGTGATATTGTAAATGAATATTGATTTTAACTTGTTTATGAATGATATTGTTCGCCAAGCTCGTCAAGAAATGGATGCAGCGGGTTACGAGCAATTGACTACGATAGATGATGTAGAAGGAGCTTTCCAGCGTTCTGGAACAACATTAGTTATGGTTAATTCTGTTTGTGGTTGTGCAGGGGGGATTGCTAGACCAGCTGCTACCCATGCAGTCCACTACGATAAACGCCCTGATCATTTAGTGACAGTTTTTGCTGGGCAGGATAAAGAAGCGACTGCTCAAGCTAGACAATATTTTGAAGGCTATCCACCATCTTCGCCTAGCTTTGCTTTATTAAAGGACGGCAAAATTTGCACGATGGTAGAACGTCATGAAATAGAAGGTCATGAACCAACGGCGGTTATTAATAAGCTCCAAGCATCATTTGAAAAGTATTGTGAAGAAATATAAACACGTTTATCCTCTAGAGAATAAAGCCTTAATGAATTGTGTCTAAACATTTCTATAAGGCTTTTCTTTGGAAAGTTATAATTGAAAACGCTTACTTTATTATTTACTTAAATAAAATGAGGTCAAGTGCATAAAATTATTATTGCTGATCTATATTAGTTTTATTAATGACAAGTTATTTGATAAGAGCTTGTATACAAGGATAATGAATCTCTATCAATGTGCCATATACATATAACTAAACCTTGAATACATAGTAGATTTCATTTTTAGAAGTTAAACATGTATCCAATAAGTGGTAGTGGGATATCTACCCTTCTGTAAAGATGAAAGACGCATAAAGCCTTATCTCTGTTCTAATTTAGTAACAAGGTTTACGAAAAGAGCCACCCAAAAAGAGGTGATACATTCTAGTAAACATAATAATTATTTTTGTTGCATAATTATAGATTTATGTTAAAATACAATTACTTGCATAAAAATACAATGTTTTAGGGGGATAAATGTGAAAAAGAATATTTTATTAGGTTTAATTAGTATATTAGTAATTGGTTTGTTGGCAGCATGTGGGACGAAGGATGAGAGTGCAGATAACGGACAAGCAGCTGAGGGAGGAACTGACAAAAAAGTATTAAAAGTTGGTACTTCAGCAGATTACCCGCCTTTTGAATATATTGATACAGCAAAAGGTGATGAGATTATTGGTTTGGATATAGACATAGCGACTACGATAGCTGACAAATTAGGCTATGAGCTCGAGTTCACTGATACAACTTTTGAAGGGATCATTGCAGCGTTACAAACAGGAAAATTTGACTTAGTTATTTCAGCAGTAACACCTGATGATGACCGTAGAGAAAATGCAGATTTTACTGATATATATTATGTAGCGAATAATATGATAATTTCAAAGAAGGATAGTGGAATTACTTCAGTAGAAGACTTAGAAGGAAAAGTTGTTGGTGCACAGCTAGGTTCAGTTCAAGAGGATGAGGCAAATAGTATTGCTGAAACAGTTGATATTACTGTTGAAAGCAGAAGTAGGGTTCCAGAGCTTATCCAAGAAATTTTAATTGGAAATTTTGATGCAGTAATTATCGAAGATTCTGTAGCACAAGGATACTTTAAAAGCAATGATAAGTTGTCGGGCTTTAAACTTGAAGGTGACGAAGAAGGCTATGCCATAGCATTTCAGAAAGGTAGCGATCTGACGGAAGAATTTAATAATGCTTTAAATGAAATAAAGGAAAATGGTGAGCTCGAAAAATTAATTATTAAATGGTTTGGTGGAGAAGAATAATACAGTGAATGAATAAGGTGAGGAATGATTCTCACCTTTTTAAATGTCTTTTGGAAAGGAATGAAAAGAATTTGGATCTAGATTTTGGACAAATCGTCCCATCAATGCCATTTATATTAAAAGGTATTATTGTTACGTTACAAATTGTAATTAGTTCTGCTGTAATTGGCTTTATATTAGGTATAATCATATCACTCATGAAGATTGGTCGGTTGAAGGTTCTTGTTTTTATCGCAGATTTTTATACATCAATATTTCGAGGAACACCTCTTATATTACAAATAATTATCATCTATTATGGACTACCGCAGTTTATTGGAGGAGAGATTGAACCCATGCCTGCTGCCATAATTGCATTTAGCTTAAACTCATCAGCATATATTTCTGAAATCATAAGAGCAGGAATTTTAGCAGTAGATAAGGGGCAAAAAGAGGCAGCACAAGCACTAGGAGTGCCCTATAATAAAATGATGCTTGACATCGTATTACCACAAGCACTTAAAAATATTTTTCCAGCCTTAATGAATGAGTTTATTACGTTAACAAAAGAATCAGCTTTAGTAATGACCATCGGTATTATGGACATTATGCGATCAGCATATGTAGTTGGAGGAAATTTATTTAGATTCTTTGAACCGTTGTTATTTGCGGCCTTAATTTATTATGTCATGGTTATGATCTTAACACTCCTTGGCAAAGTGATTGAAAGGAGAATGAGAACAAGTGATTAAAGTAGAAAATTTGTATAAATCATTTGGTAAACTTGAAGTGTTAAAGGATGTCTCGACAACGATTGATT
This sequence comes from Cytobacillus sp. Hm23, assembly GCF_051842895.1. NCBI lineage: Bacteria > Bacillati > Bacillota > Bacilli > Caryophanales > Bacillaceae > Cytobacillus > Cytobacillus sp. Hm23. Next base: position 96,736 of record NZ_JBPXRQ010000005.1, on the reverse strand, counting down.
ATGGCGAGGTAGTAGCAGTTATCGGACCTTCAGGGTCTGGTAAGTCAACATTTCTAAGATGTCTTAACTTATTAGAAGAGCCTTCGGAAGGTAAAGTGTGGATAGGTCAAGATGAAGTGACAAACCCTAAAACTGATATTATGAGAGTACGTCATCATGTCGGTATGGTATTTCAGCATTTTCATTTGTTTCCTCATAAAACTGTCTTAGAAAACATTATGTATGCACCTGTTAAAGTAAAGGGTGTTAGTAAACTTGACGCAGAAGAAAAGGCTAGAGATTTGTTAGAGAAGGTCGGTCTTTCAGAAAAAGCGAATGAGTATCCTAAACGACTGTCAGGTGGACAAAAACAACGTGTTGCAATTGCACGTGCACTAGCCATGTCACCTGACGTAATGCTGTTTGACGAGCCTACGTCTGCCTTAGATCCAGAGATGGTGAAGGAAGTGTTAGAGGTTATGAAATCACTAGCGCATACAGGTATGACAATGGTAATTGTAACGCATGAAATGGGCTTTGCAAAAGAAGTAGCTGATAGAATTTTGTTCTTAGATGACGGTCAATTGATTGAGGATGCGGTACCAGAACAATTTTTCTCCTCACCAAAAAGTCAACGGGCACAAGATTTTTTAGCCAAGGTGTTATAAATTAAACTAAATTAACAACCCTAAGTGAAGTTATAATTTACACTTAGGGTTTTTCGATTGGGTGTTTTCTCAAGGGTTGTTTGTAATTCGTACCATTTAGTTTTTGAATCATTCACACTTAAACCTTCTATTTATTTACAGTTTCCTCCTGCCATTCAACAGAAAAACGTGCACATATTTCTATAAACGCGTCTAAAGCAGGCGAGAGCCATTTGTTCTTATGAAAGGCTAATAATGTTGAGACATTTTCACCATCAATTTTCCAATCAAGTGATGTGATCTTTCCTTCCTTTAGCTCAGTTTGTACTGCTATCGAAGGAAGATAAGAGATTCCTAATCCACACATGACACACTGTTTAATTGCTTCGATACTCCAAAATTCAAGCGACGTATCAGGGACATAGCCGTGCTTAATTAAGTGATTTTCAAATGTCGCTCGGTAATCACACCCTTTCTCTGTATAAATAAATGTTTCATCGAGTGGGATTGAAATTGGTTCATCTTGTTTTTTAGCTAAAGGGTGTTCAATTGGTGCTATAACATTCATTGGTTCATCGATTAGTTTTGTGATTTGTAAATCTGAGTCTTCGTGTTCTGGTTGTAGTAGCAAGGCAATGTCTATTTCACCTCTACGTAGCAACTCTTTTAATCTCCAACACTCAAATGTTTTAATAATAATTTGTACATTTGGATATAGCTTTTTATATGCTGAGATAATTGCGGGTAGTCGATAAACTGTTAACGATTCAGGTGCACCAATTTTAATTGTTCCAGCAGGGTTTTCTTCCTCTTTTGCAATATGTCTTGCACGATCATATAAATCTAACATTTGAATAGCATATGGTAATAGTTTTTTACCAGCATCTGTAATAACAACTTTCTTACCGATCCTATCAAATATAGGCGAGCCTATTTCATCTTCAAGGGTTTGAATATGTGCAGTAACAGAAGATTGAGCATAGCCAAGCATATCTGCGGCTTTAGTAAATCCTCCAACATCTGTAATAACCTTAAATGTCTTTAAATGTTTAAGTTCCAATTACATATCTCCCTTCATGAGGAATCAATCGGTTTATTCGATTGTTTTGTTCGAAACTATCTATTTTACTGAAGTGAAAAACGAAGATATAATCAAACCAAACAAACATAATACGATTTATCATTATTTTACATTGGGGTGAAGCAAAATGAAATCAAAACTTATTGGCCCACTACTTTTAAGTGGTTTAATTATCGGCCCGATACTAGGGTCAGGAATCATTCTATTGCCTCCAATCATTAAGGAGCAAGCTGGAAGTTCCGCTATTATTGCTTGGCTGATCATTACGTTCTTAAGCTTTCCATTTGCTTATGTGTTCGGCAAGCTTAGTATTTTATTTCCTGGTGATTCAGGTGTGACGAATGCAGTGAAACATACTTTTGGTGACTCTATTAAGCAATTAACAGCTATTTTTATGATACTGGCAGTTTGTGTAGGACCGGTAGCGGTGTTAATGACAGCGAGTGAATATATTTCATTGTTATTTCAATTGTCTAGCATAAAAGTTGAAATATATGGAATTGTACTGTTAATCATATGTCAGATGATATTGATGAGAAACATTTCATCTTTAGGAAAAATTTCATTAGTATTAACATCTATTTCAGCACTCGTGTTATTTATTGGAGGTCTTTCAACACTACTATTTTTTAGGTCAGGAGTATCAATAGTAGGGACACTTAACATTCAATCGTTAGGAAATAGTGTGTTACTTCTTTTTTGGGCAATGATGGGATGGGAGATTATTGGAAACTACTCAATGGAAGTGAGAGATCGTGAAAAAACGATTAAAAAGAGTGTTTTCTATAGTGCAATTATCATTGCGATCATTTATATAACCGTTGCTGCAGCTTATCAGTGGATTGACACAGCCGCCTTAAACAGTGGGCACGCCTCTTCTCAGCTCAAATTGGCGTTAATCATAGCACCTCTTTTTGGCTCGTATGCAATACCTGTACTGACATTAATCACTTCAGCTCTATGTGTTACTACATATATTATGATCGTAGGGGGGATAGCAAGGTTAATTTCTGCTCAAGCTGAAGATAGCAAGTTACCTAAGATTTTGGGATATAAGTCAAAATCAAATATCCCGATTGTAAGTTTATTATTACTAGCAAGTATCCATTTAGTCGTTTTAGTTATTCTGTATACTGATTTAGTTAACCTTGAACGACTCGTCGAAATAGCAAATGCATTTTTTATTAGTAATGCAATTATTGGATTATTAGCAGCAATGCGCATTATCAATCATTGGGTAGTTACCTTTAGTTGTATGGTTTTAATTGGATCCTTATTATGGATGCTGACATTTTCACCAATCTGGGTATTGTTGTTAATAGGTATACTAACTTTTTACGCGATTATAGCTGAAATGAAAAAACGATCTACACGAATAAAGCTAATACAAATGAAAGAAGAAGTGTAACATAACTTTTCATGTCACACTTCTTTTTTAGTAGTATAATATAATGTAATGAAGCGGAAAGAAAGGAAAAGATATTATGGCCACTACGCATACATTTACGAAAAAAGAAGAGATTGCCAACGCCATAACACATGGAATTGGGGCTCTACTTAGTGTAGCCGCACTCGTTATACTCATTGTTACGGCTGCAACAGAGGGAACAGTATGGCATGTCGTTAGCTTTACGATATATGGTGTGACGATGCTTTTACTATTTTTATCTTCAACTTTAGTTCATAGTTTCCCTGATGGAAGGGTTAAGGATTTATTTCAGATTTTTGATCATTCAGCCATTTACTTGTTTATTGCCGGAACGTATACACCCATTTTATTTACAGTTATTAAAGGTGCGTTAGGCTGGACGTTATTTGGAATAGTGTGGGGTCTTGCCATCGCGGGAGTTATTTTTAAAGTATTTTTTGTTAAGAAATTTCTTTATACTTCGACTTTCATGTATGTATTAATGGGTTGGATCATCGTGTTTGCTTGGAAGCCACTTACTGTAAGCATACCTGTTATAGGAATGTACCTACTCGTTCTTGGGGGAGTTCTTTATACAGTAGGAACGATTTTTTATATGTGGCGCAGCTTTCCATACCACCATGCAGTTTGGCATTTATTCGTTCTTGCTGGCTCAGCTGCACACTTTTTTGCAGTCCTAAATTTTTAGGTTCTTTTCATACATTTCATTATTATGCTACGAAAAGAATAAACGTAAATTTACTGATTGTCATTGTTATTGAGAAGACAATATGGTAAAAACTAATTATTTCTGATCCTAAGAACAACAAACAATACGAATACGGATACCGATTTATATTTAAGCTGTAGGGGATATAACGATCTCTTACTGCTTTTTTATTTTACCCTTTGTTCTTTTCGTTTGAATCTAATATGAAAAAGAACTAATTTGTTAATTTGCAATTTAGCTTGGCTGTTCTGGTATACAATCACGCTATAACGAATAGAATAAGGGTGGTAAATCTATTTCTAGGGGTGGAGAGCAAATGTTAGATTATGAGTTAATGAGTATTGACATGATTAGGAATAAAATACTAGCAAGTGTTGAAGAATTAACAGATTCTCAAATAAATAAACGCAGTTCAGAGGATAAATGGAGTATTGCACAGCTATTGCGCCATTTGTACGATAGTGAAACTGGACTTACACAAATGATAAAATTTTCATTAGAACAATCTAATACTGGAAATCTAGAAAGAAAACCGCTGTTCATGATTCTCGATAGAACTCAAAAAGGTAAAGTTCCAGAAGGGAGGGCACCTTCTGAAAATTTTACTACGAAGGATGAATTACTTTCACTGTTAGCTCAATCAAGACAAACATTGTTACGATTAATTGATGAGATTAAAGGTGAAGATGAAGTAGAAAAGTTAGCGATCAGTTTTCCTAAGTTTGGTTTATTAAGTTTAGCACAGTGTCTAGAGTTTATCGGCCTTCATGAGTTAAGGCACTTTGAACAACTTAATGAGATTAAACTAGAAACTCTTTACGTACCTGTTTCACCATAATTTTCGTAAGATATTATAGTCAAAGCCTTTTTCATAGATCGTTGTTTTTCTACAAAGGGATTACAAAGTCATCAATGTGGTGCGAGCTGTTTTAATTAATTCGGCTAAAAAATAGAAAAACTACATTCCAAGGTGGATCATATTTTTTGAAACAACGCAGAGTTTTTTTTTTACAACTCTGCGTTGTTGGTTTATTCAACATGACTACCGCTTTAACTAATGAGGTATAATGAAGGGCTTTACTTAATTCACCGCTAGGCAAATTATTTGTACGAGTCACTTTTACTCTTCCACTTTTACAACAATACTTCCATAAAGTTTATCGCCTATATAAGCATTTAATCGCCATAAGCCAGCCGTTGGAAGTGAAAACACAGTATGTTGAGAAGATTGAGCTCCTAGTACTCCTTTCATTCCTGTTTCTTTATAATTTTGACTTACTACTTCCCATCCCTTTGAATCAATCAATGTTTTTTCTTCGCCCGTGTTTTTATGAATCCCAATCAATTTAAAATGTTCCTCATTAACTTCTTCTAATTCTTCACCCCAAAAAAACCATCTTGTTTTACCAGCTTTATCGACTAAAAAAACCATTGTATCCAACAAAGCCACTTCACCTTTATATCCTCTTAGCTCTCTCTCTCGGTCTCCACTTTTAATAGTAAATGTAGAGGAAACTTCCCAATTTTCCTCATTAACTATTTGTTCTGAACAACCTACTAGTATTCCAATTAAAAATATACATATAATATTCTTTTTCATCGTAACCTCCTCTCCTATATTAGATGAATAATTTAGCACATCTTTTCAGAAAATTCTAATTATCTTTTGTGACAGCACGTTAAACAGATAACGGTTTATATAAATGATAAGAAATTCTACCAAGTATTTTTAATTATATAACAAACATAGAATGCCCTTTTATCCAAACTGTTTGAGCAGGTATTTAAGACAAAATTTCTTCATTTGCTATAAAGATAAAGGTGTAGACATAACAAACGTTAATAAGTTTTGTAATTGCTGTTTCCATAGCCAAATAAGTGCAAGTAATTTCATAGAAAACAGTTTGCAGTACTTTTTACCTGTACATGAAAATTTATTTGCTGATTCAAATGATATATTTACTGAATTTTCTGCATATTAAATAACTCGTTAGATTAAGAATATATTAGAAATTAATATTTTCACGTTCTAAAACTATTAAAGGGGGAAATTTAGAATTGTACAGTACATTAAAAAAAATGATGGCCGTCATTATTGTCGCAGTCTTTTTACTCTCATACTTACCAGTAGTAAAAACTGAAAGCGCTACCAATACTGGTAATTTTGATTATTATGTAGGTGCTGGTATGTATGATATAACAGGCCCAGCTGCCGAAGTAGTGATGATGGGGTATGCTGATTCTGCTCATAAAACAGAAGGTTTGCATTTTCGTCTACGATCTAGAGCTTTTATAATGAAAGAAAAAGATGCAAATAATAATGTTGTATTTGTAAGTGCTGATGTAGGAACAATCTTTCATTCTGTAACACAAGGGGTAATAAATAAGTTAGAGCAAAATGGCTACGGTCATCTTTATAATTACAGCAACGTAATACTTAGTGCAACACACAGTCACAGTGGACCAGGTGGATACTCTCATGAAGGACTATATAATGTTTCTACATTTGGGTTTCATGAAGAAAATTATCAAGCAATCGTAGATGGGATTTATGAATCAATTATTAGAGCACATCATAATCTTGAGCCAGGATACATTGAAATAACAGAAGGGTATTTAGATGGAACAAGTGCAAACAGGTCTATTGAAGCATATAACAATAACCCTGAAAGTGAGCGAAGTAAATTTCAAGACAGTGTTGATAAAACGGTAACACATCTTAATTTTCGCAATCAACAAGGTGAGTTGCTAGGAATTATAAATTGGTTTGCTGTACACCCTGTCTCAATGAGTCAAGAAAATCATTTGATTTCCGGAGATAATAAAGGGTACGCATCTTATTTATATGAAAAAGAGATGGGGACTGATTATACTGATAATAAAACATTTGTTGCTGCTTTTGCACAAGCAAATGAGGGAGACGTAACCCCTAACATATTTGGAGATGGTAAAGGCTATGGTGATGATGACTTTGATAGTACTAAAAGATCTGGAGAAATTCAATTTGAGAAAGCAAAAGCATTAAGCAACTTAGCTGAAACACGGTTAACAGGACCGATAAGTTCTCGGCATGAATTTGTAGATTTTTCAAATTTAGTAGTTGATCCACAATATACGGATGGTGAAGAAAGAAGAACGTATCCATCGACGATGGGATATTCTTTTGCAGCTGGTACAGAGGATGGTCGAACCAATTTGCCGGTTTTTGTTGAAGGAATGACACAACCTGAATATTCAATTGACAGTTATGATAACCTAGTAACTTATGCACAAGGACTATTGACTCTCGTTCCACAAATAGGTGAAATGAGTGGGGTGTTATATCCGGAGCTATGGGAGCAACACTATCCTAAGCCAATATTATTTGCACCGTCAGAAGTATCACCTGACCCATGGACTCCACAAATTATCCCATTACAAATGGTACAAATTGGTCAGCTTTCAATTCTTGCCGTTCCTGCAGAATTTACGTCAATGGCAGGTAGAAGGTTGAAAGAGAGTGTAAATGAGAAGATGGCTCCACAATTTAATGGTGAAAATTACGTAGTTGTTGCAGGGTTATCAAATTCGTACAGCAGTTATGTTACGACGCCTGAAGAATATGATGTCCAGCATTATGAAGGAGCATCAACTCAATTCGGGAAATGGACGTTAAGCGGGTACTTGCAAGAATTTGATAAATTATCAAATGCGATTATTAATAATGAAGGAATAGCTTCTGGTCCACTTCCAAAAGATTTAAGTAATGAACAAGTGTATTTTGATATTGGTATCGTTTTTGATGCACCACCAATTTTTAAGGACTTTGGTGATGTAAAAGATGATGTGCAATTGTCTTATCAAAAAGGGGATATAGTTAGTGTTAGTTTTTGGTCAGGACATCCAAATAATAATTTTAGGACACAGTCCACATACTTAGAAGTTCAAAAGTTTGAGAATGGTGAGTGGATAACTGTTGCTAATGATGGGGATTGGGAAACGAAGTATAGATGGATTAGAGAATCAACAATACTGGGGACATCCTCCTCTTTAATTGAATGGGAAATTCCTTTTGACGCAGATGCTGGGAATTACAGAATTGTTCATTATGGAGCATATCAGACTATAACTGGAAAGGTATATGAGTATGATGGAATCTCTTCAGAGTTTACAGTAGAATAAGTGATAAATAGAAGCTCTCCTTTAAGAGGAGCGCTTCTATTATTTGTAGAGCAATTTCTTATGTAAACGTAACAAATTCTCTTACTGGTTTTCTGTATCCTCTAGGAGAGCGACTAGAGAGTTTTTCTTTGCCAATAGTAATTAATAATACAGGTTCATAACGATCCTCTAACTGTAATACCTTTTTTACTTGATTAGGATTAAAACCAATCATTGGGCAAGTATCCCAGCCCTGTTCTTTTGCCGCAATCATAAACAACATTGCTGATAAGCTAGCGTTTCTAATTGCTTCTTCTGTTAAGAATTGAGAACCGCGAGATTCATATAGTTGATTAATACTTTGAATCGTATGATCAAATTCTTGCTTACTGAGTATATTTAAGTTTACAAGTCCCTCGTATATATTAGCAGCTTGTTGATAAGCTAATCGATCACCTAAAACAACGATTGTTGCAGAAGCTGTACCAACTTTGTGTTGGCCAAAAGCTGCTTCTTTGAGCTCAAGCTTCGTTGAAGCATTTTGTACGACAACATAGTGTGTATGCTGCAAATTAAATGCTGATGGAGCATACTTAACTAGCTCAAATATTTGTTCAAAATCATGTTCGGTCATTTTAATGTCTTCTTCAAAATTACTTGCGGACCGTCTTTCTTTAATTAATTGCGCTGCGTTCATTTGTTAATACCTCACTTCCATAATCTATTGATTAGCTAAAACTGAATAATTATCTCATATTAAAATATCTTCAATTAAAGATAATTAAACCATCTTTTTTTTTACTTGTCAATTAAAAAGCTGCGCATATCTCCTTATAATAGTGGAACTTTCAATTCTTTAGCTTGCGGTTTATAATAATGATTGCAATGAAAGTGTAACTACATATATGGGAATTCACAACCTAGGAGAAGATTATGTTTAAAATTGGTTATCGAACGTTGAAAACTGCACTTGGAATAACGACTTCAATGGCTCTTGCGAATTTCTTGCAATTGGAGAATTACATTTCAGCAGGAATTATTACTGTATTATGTATTCAATCGACAAAGAAAGAATCGGTGTTAAGCTCTATTGACAGGTTTCTAGCTTGTGTTGTAGGCATTGTTTTTGCATTTGTATTTTTCGAGGGTATTGGATATACACCAGTTTCAGTTGGTCTATTAGTTTTATTTTTTATTCCTACAACTGTTATGTTACGGATTCAGGAAGGAATAATAACAAGTATTGTAATTATTCTTCATTTTTATGCTGCGCAGCAATTTACTGTTCAATTTGTTATAAATGAATTAATTATTATTTTAATCGGTATATTAATTGCATTACTCGTAAATATATACATGCCAAGTGTTGAAAAAAGACTACGAAGTTATCAGCAAGAAGTTGAAGGTAATTTTAAAAAAATATTCGAACATATTGTTGTTTATTTACGAACAAATGATATGAGCTGGAAAGGGGAAGAGATAACAGTAACAGATACGCTAATACAAGAGGCTAAAGATGTGGCACTTAAGGACATTGAAAATCGCTTTCTTCAGAAAAAAGACGGTTACTACCATTACTTTGCTATGCGAGAAAAGCAGTTTGAAATTATTGAGAGAGTGTTACCGACAGTAACATCAATTACTATAACTGTGGAACAGGGTGAAATTATAGCTGATTTCGTAGAGGAATTAATTACAGGTATTCATCCTGGTAATACAGCTAAAACATACTTAATAAAGTTAGCAAATATGAAAAAACAGTTTGAGGACATGCCTTTACCAATTAGTCGTGAAGAATTTGAGGAAAGAGCTTCTTTACTTCATTTTATAAAAGAGATGGAGCTCTACCTAATTATTAAAGACTCATTTATACCAATGAACTAGTTTAAATCTTGAATAAAACCCCTCGTTCTAATAACACTAAAGATGAAGTGGATTAAATGGGGGTGGTTAAGTTTTGAATTGGTCTTTGTTGCTGTTGTTTACGATTTCTTTATCTCCAATATGGCCATTAGGGCAAAATCCAATAATTGGTGACCCTTTTGTTATTATTAATAAACATGACAATAAATTAGCATATATTAATGATGGGGAAATACAGGGGGTTTTTCCTATCGCCACAGGTGTTACTAACAACGATACACCACAAGGAGAATTCACGATTATCGTTAAAGCAATTAATCCATACTATCGAAAAAAAGATATTCAAGGTGGCTCTCCAAAAAATCCATTAGGGAGCAGATGGCTTGGGCTTGATGTAAAAGGTACGCAAGGTAGAATATACGGCATCCATGGTACGAATAACCCTTCATCTATTGGAACATATGTAACACAAGGGTGTGTTAGGATGCAAAATAAAGATGTTGAACAGCTTTTTGACCAACTGCCTATCGGGACAAGAGTTTTAATTGTTCGTAGTGAGGACAGCTTTGAAGCGTTAGCGGTACATTATGGCGCAATGGAACGTTGAAAGATATTCAGCAAGCTCAGTTCAAATAACAAGATGAAGTATAAAAAAGCATCGGAATTTATTTATTCCGATGCTTTAATAATTATATTTTATAGCCACGTACTAGCACCAGCTAATAACGTAGTAAGTAACATTGTACCGAGCATGACATAAATGATAACCTTTTGTGTCTTTTTACGGGACATTCTTTTTCCCCTCCTAAACAAAACTTTCTTTATATCATTTTAACCGCAAATGATAACTTGGACAAGAAGTTATTCTATGAAGTTGTAGTTGATTTTGGAAATTAGAATAATTGAAGGAAAATGTCGTTTTTTGCAGAATAAGTTAATAAGGAAAGCGAAGCCAACTCAATTCCATTCCATTAAATTAGCCCACCTCCTGTAGGCAATAGTAGGGTATCGTCATCCATGACTTCCTCGACAAGCGTTGAAGACTATACACTAGAAGTCGTTTTTTGCCTTCAGTTGTATAGATGCAGCAACTCGATAGGCAAGGAGGCGTAACTGGATAATTGGAAAGTGCAACATATGTAATTCCACCTAGAATAAGTAAGCTTACGCTCAGTGGACATCAATGTAATGTCATCACCAGTGACTCTCTAGACTAGAATAGAAACCTATGGTCTAGTATGAGGTAATATGTTATGGAAACTACAGTTTTATTTCTGATAAGAGTAGCTATCTAATCACTATTGTGTGAAGATATTTTACTAGAAAGGGTGTTATTGCGATATGGTAAAGAAAATTGATCATATTGGTATTGCAGTACGTTCAATAAAGGAAGCGCTACCATTTTATCAAGATGTACTTCAGCTACATTTAGAAGGAATCGAAGAGGTAGAGTCTGAAAAAGTTCGCGTAGCCTTTTTAAAAATAGGTGAATCTAAGCTAGAACTATTAGAACCAATACACACAGATAGTCCTATAGCAATTTTTATTGAAAAACGCGGAGAAGGTATCCATCATATAGCATTAGCTGTAGACTCTATAGAACAACGACTAGAAGATATGAAGGTGAACGGGATTCGGATGATTAACGAGAAAGCAAAAACGGGTGCAGGAGGTTCGCAAATAGCTTTTATTCATCCTAAATCGACAAAAGGTGTATTATTTGAGCTTTGTGAAAAAAGAATGCAGGAGGATTAGCATGGAAGACATCTATGAAAAAATTAATGACTTATACGATCGACGTAGAAAAGTTGAGATGGGTGGTGGGGATAATAAAATAGCTAAACAGCATGAAAAAGGTAAATTAACAGCTCGAGAGCGTATTGAGCTGTTAGTAGATGAAGGAACATTTGTTGAATTAAACCCATTTATTGAACATCGTTGCAACGACTTTGGTCTAGGTAATAAGGAAGGTCCTGGAGATGGAGTTGTAACAGGATATGGAAAAGTCAACGGGAAACCGATATATTTATTTTCGCAAGATTTCACTGTTTTTGGTGGCGCACTAGGCGAAATGCATGCTAAAAAAATAGCAAATGTAATGGATTTAGCAGTTCAAAATGGAGCTCCATTTGTCGGACTAAATGACTCTGGTGGTGCCAGAATCCAAGAAGGGGTTTTGTCTTTAGATGGCTATGGTCATGTCTTTTATAGAAACTCAATCTATTCAGGTGTGATTCCACAAATTTCGGTAATTATGGGACCTTGTGCGGGAGGAGCTGTTTATTCTCCTGCAATTACTGATTTTGTTTTCATGGTAGAAAAGACGAGTCAAATGTTCATCACTGGTCCAAAAGTAATTGAGACTGTAACTGGTGAACAAATTAGTTCAGAGGATTTAGGTGGAGCAAATGTACATAATTCTATAAGTGGTAACGCCCATTTTTCTGGTCAGACGGAAGAGGAAGTACTTGCTCAAGTTCGAAAATTATTAAGTTATTTACCTCAAAACAATGAGGAGAAGGCTGCTATTTATGAGGTTTCATCAGATGATGATTATCGAGCAGATTTAACAGATGTGATCCCTTTTGATCCTGTTCGTCCATATGATGTCCGTAAAGTCATTGAACAAGTTGTAGATGAAGGCTCTTTTTTAGAAATCCATGAGCACTTCGCTCGCAATATAGTTGTAGGCTTTGCGCGAATAAGAGGCGAAGTAGTTGGACTCGTATGTAACCAACCAAAGTTTATGGCGGGAGGATTAGATATCGATTCTTCAGATAAGGCTGCACGATTTATTCGTTTTTGCGATTCGTTTAACATTCCACTTATCACGTTTGAAGATGTGACGGGTTTTTTCCCAGGTGTTAAACAAGAACATGGTGGAATTATTCGTCACGGTGCAAAAATTTTATATGCCTATTCTGAAGCTACTGTTCCAAAATTAACAGTAATACTTCGTAAGGCATATGGTGGAGCATATGTTGCGCTAAATAGTAAATCAATCGGAGCAGATATTGTATTTGCATGGCCAAATGCTGAAATAGCTGTAATGGGGCCTCAAGGTGCGGCAAATATTATTTTTGCAAACGAAATTAACGCAAGTGAAAATCCTGAAGAGATACGAGCACAAAAAATAGAAGAATACCGGAAGAAGTTTGCAAACCCATATGTAGCAGCTAGTCAAGGTATGGTTGATGACGTCATCGACCCACGAGAAACGAGAATTAAAATAGTTCAAGCACTTGAAATGCTGAGGAATAAGAAAGAACAGCGTCCAAAAAAGAAACACGGTAACATCCCGTTGTAGGAACGAAATAGGAGCTGACTGTTCTATTCTTCTCTTAATAGTGGAAGACACATAATGTCTCTTGGCGAAGTGACCTCGAGGGGATAGGCGCTGAAGTTAGCCAGTAACAAAAACGCAAGCGCCTTGTTCATCCCCGACAAGCACTGGAGCCAATTCGCATGAAGGTGCTTTTTACCTTCAATTGAATTAGCGAAGTGACCTCGAGGGGATAGGCGCTGAAGTTAGCCAGTAATAAAAGCACAAGCGTATGCAAATACCTATAATCAGCCCAAGTCCTGTGTGAACGGTGGGTTGCCACCCTAACTCCTCTGACAAGCGTTAGTGTAAACTTGACATGATAGACACATTCACCAGTTTACGTTTGTATAGGGTTTCTCCTTATAACTAAACATTGAAGTTTAACTGAGCTTTTATTCAAATAAACAATAACAGTATTTTAGAGAAGCATTATGTATTTGGAGTAATGCTTCTTTCTTTTTTAGTTGTGTAGTTTAAGATGAAGCTAGTAATGAATTTAGGATAAACATAACATTGGTGGCCTGCATTAGAAGGATGGATAACCGACAAAAGGTGAAAAATAAACTGTTTTATATTACACTAGAAATGTGCAAAAGCTGATAAAAATGATGGAGGAATGACAATGATTCAACAAGATCGTCTAGTTAACGAATTTATTGAACTAGTGAAGGTAGATTCTGAAACAAAATATGAAACAGAAATAGCAAAAGTATTAAAGGGGAAATTTTCATCCTTAGGTGTAAAAGTAGTAGAAGATGATACAACTTCACAAACAGGGCATGGTGCTGGCAATTTAATTTGCACATTAGAAGGTACAAAAAATGGTGTTGACCCTATCTATTTTACTTCACATATGGACACAGTAGTACCAGGAAATGGCATCAAACCTTCGATTAAAGATGGCTACATTGTAACTGATGGCACAACGATTTTAGGCGCAGATGACAAAGCTGGATTAGCTGCAATGCTAGAAGCAATTCGTGTGTTAAAAGAAAATAATATTGCACATGGAACGATTCAATTTATTATTACTGTTGGTGAAGAGTCTGGTCTAGTCGGCGCAAAAGTATTAGACCCATCTCAAATCATTGCAAAGTATGGTTATGCAATTGATAGCGATGGTAAAGTAGGTAATATTGTGGTAGCTGCACCTACGCAAGCGAAAATAATAGCGACCATCCATGGAAAAACAGCTCATGCTGGGGTTGCTCCGGAAAAAGGAGTTTCTGCAATAACAATTGCGTCAAAAGCAATTGCACAAATGCCGTTAGGCCGTATTGATGAAGAAACAACTGCAAATATTGGACGCTTTGAGGGTGGCTCCCAAACAAATATTGTTTGTGATCGTGTTGATATTTTAGCTGAGGCACGCTCATTAGTTCAAGAAAAAATGGAAGCACAAGTTGCAAAAATGAAGGATGCTTTTGAATCTGTTGCAGAACAAATGGGTGGAAAAGCTGATGTAGAAGTCAACATTATGTATCCAGGATTTAAGTTTGGTGATGGCGATCATGTTGTTGAGATCGCAAAAAAAGCTGCAAAAAAAATCAATCGTCCATGCGAACTACAAAGAAGTGGTGGGGGCAGTGACGCTAATGTAATTGCTGGGTTTGGAATTCCAACAGTTAACTTAGCAGTTGGTTATGAAGAAATACATACAACAAATGAAAAAATACCAATTGAAGAATTAGTAAAATGTGCTGAAATGGTCGTTGCAATTATTGAGGAAGTAGCGAATTAAGGTAATGATCAGGCTCCATTTCCTAAGTGGGGCCGATTTTTTAGTTAAGCAATTTCGTGAAATTGTTGCCATTGTTACCTTGTTACCAACATTAATATACGTTAGAAGAAAAGATGCTACGGACGCTAAATGGCTATATGTAATTTATAAAACAACAACGAATACGAAAACAGCCTTTGGTATTGCTAGAAATTGTTTGCATTTCTAAAGAATGTACTTAGTAAATAGTTTTTGTAGCCGTTGCCGTTTGAAGGGGGAATTTAGATGGAAAGCAATAAAGTGGTCGTTTTTAATATAAATAAGGAAGAATACGGATTTCCAATTAATCAAGTCGTTTCGATAGAAAAAATGGCGTCTGTTACGATCATTCCTCAAATGCCTCCATATGTGATAGGTGTCTTAAAAATTCGCGATGAGCTTGTACCGATTATTGATACGAGAACTATTTTATTTAACAACTCTTTTGAAACTATGGATAACATTAAATTAATAGTTACAAAAGCTAAAGATATTACCGTCGGGTTTGTAGTTGATGAAGCAAAGGAAATTATTGATATTTCAAGTGATTATATAAAAGAAGTTCAACTTGTACAGTTTAAAAAGACGTCTTATTTCACAGGTGTAGCAAATTTACAAAATCGCTTAGTAACTTTAATTGATCCTGCTATGCTATTTGATAGTTTGGAAGGGAAAGAAGATATTAAAGGACATTTGCTCAGTCACCAATAATAGGTGACTGTCTTATCACATTAATTTTGGAAGTGTTTTTTATGAAACATTTATATCCGAAAAATGGTCAAGTAATTTTACATGTAGACATGAATAGTTTTTATGCATCTGTTGAAGTATCATATGAACCATCGCTTAAAGGAAAGCCAATTGCGATCGCTGGAAATGTAGAAGAACGAAGAGGAATTATTATAACATGTAGCTACGAAGCACGTGCTCTAGGAGTTAAGACTACAATGCCCGTATGGGAAGCGAAAAAGCTATGTCCAACACTAGCGATAATTAAGCCAAATTTCGAAAGATATAGGAAAGCTTCATTGCAAATGTTTGACGTGCTTAGAACAATTACTCCACTCGTCGAGCCAGTGTCCATTGATGAAGGATACGTAGATATTACTAATTGCTATGAGCTCGGTTCACCTCTTCAAATCGCCACAGAGATACAAAAAAAACTTCTTCACAATCTGCAATTACCTTGTAGTATTGGTATAGCACCTAATAAATTTTTAGCTAAAATGGCATCAAATATGAAAAAACCGCTTGGTGTCACGATTTTGAGAAAAAGAGATGTAGCAACAAAGCTTTGGCCGTTACAGGTTGATGCTATGCACGGGGTTGGTAAAAGAACAGCAGAAAAGTTAAAGACTATCAATATTCAAACGATCGAGGATTTAGCGAAAGGAAACGAAGTTCAGTTAAAAAACCTTCTTGGGATTAACGGTATAAAGTTGAAGGAAAGAGCAAATGGGCAAGATGGGAGGCAGGTTGACCCAGAGGCGATTTATGATCGTAAAAGTATAGGTAATTCAACAACTTTACCACACGATACAATTGATGAACGTAAAATAGAGAAAGTACTGCAGAAATTAGCCCAATCGGTAGGACAACGTTTGAGGCGTAAACATTTAGTTTGTCAAACAGTTCAACTAACGATCCGCTACGCTAATCGCAAAACGATTACTCGTAGTCAAAAGCTTTCAAACCCGATGTCTGATGAGGAGATTCTTTTTTCGACAGGGCTACAACTATTAAAAAGCCATTGGGATGAGCAACCGATTCGTTTGCTCGGTATTACAGCTCAAAACTTACTTGAAAAAGAAACTGCATCAAAACAACTTGATATTTTTTCATTCGAAGATGATGCTAGAGAAGAACCATTAGCGAATACAATAACACAAATAAATGAAAAGTTCGGTAAAGATACGATAAAAAGAGGTGTGAAAGTTAACAAATCAAATGATTATGGAGATAATGAATCAGGCACAAGCTTTGAAAAAGACTTTTTCCTGTAGTACCTTAGTGTGTGGAACTTGATTATAGTAGTATATTTGTGGTATTTTCAAGGTTGAATATAGAATTTGTTGATAGAAAGGAAGTACTTATCATGACAAAACAGCAAATTGGTGTGATCGGCTTAGCGGTCATGGGGAAAAATTTAGCATTTAATATTGAAAGTAGAGGGTACTCTATATCTGTATATAATCGTTCACGTGAAAAAACGGATGAAATGCTTAGTGAAGCACAAGGAAAAAATGTAAAACCTACTTATAGCATTGAAGAATTTGTGGAATCACTTGAAGTACCACGGAAAATCATGTTGATGGTTAAGGCAGGGAAACCGACGGATGCAACGATTGAACAATTACTTCCTCACTTATCAAAAGGGGATATTTTAATAGACGGTGGAAATACTTATTTTGGCGATACACAAAGAAGAAACCAACTGTTAGCTGAGAAAGGCATTCACTTTATTGGTACAGGGGTTTCAGGTGGAGAAGAAGGTGCTTTAAAAGGCCCAGCTATTATGCCAGGTGGCCAAAAGGAAGCATACGAGCTTGTACGACCAATTTTTGAAGCTATTTCCGCAAAAGTTGATGGTGAGCCTTGTTGTACATATATTGGCCCAGATGGAGCTGGACATTATGTGAAAATGGTGCATAATGGAATTGAATATGGCGATATGCAACTTATTAGTGAAGCTTATTTTCTATTGAAAAACGTCTTAGGATTAAACGCTTTAGAACTTCATGAAATATTTAAAGAGTGGAATACAGGTGAACTTGATAGTTATCTCATTGAAATCACAGCAGATATATTCAAAAAAGTTGATGAGGAAACGGGGAAACCTCTAGTTGATGTTATCTTAGATACAGCTGGTCAAAAAGGTACAGGGAAGTGGACAAGCCAAAGTGCTCTTGACCTTGGTGTACCATTACCTATTATTACAGAATCTGTTTTTGCGCGCTTCATATCTGCTATGAAGGAAGAACGGGTTAAAGCAAGCTCCATGTTAAGTGGTCCACAATCACCTGCTTTTGACGGAGATAGACAAGAGTTTATTGAAGCCGTAAGAAAAGCATTGTATATGAGTAAAATATGTTCCTACGCTCAAGGCTGGGCTCAATATAAAGCTGCTTCTGAAGAATATGATTGGAATCTACAATACGGAGATATTGCGATGATTTTTAGAGGCGGATGTATTATTCGAGCAAGATTCCTACAAAAAATTAAGGATGCATATGATAGAGATACTCATTTACCAAACCTTTTGCTTGATCCATATTTTAAAGAGATCGTTGAAAGCTATCAATCATCACTACGTGAGATTATTGCTAGTGCGGTGAAGTTAGGTATTCCTGTACCTGCACTTTCTAGTGCTCTCGCTTATTACGATAGTTATCGTACTGAAACTTTACCTGCAAACCTACTTCAAGCACAGCGTGACTATTTTGGTGCGCATACGTATAAAAGAATTGATAAAGAAGGCATTTTCCATACAGAATGGTTAGAAAAATAAAAGTAATGAAGAAAGCTCCTTAAGGTGGGGCTTTCTTTTGTATATTTGAAGGTTAAATTATTTATTAGTCAATAGGAGGGGGAAATTTTGCTAAAGAAGCGGTTCATATCGGGAAATTTAACACTATCATATGAAGATGTTGGACAAGGTGAACCAATTGTCTTACTGCATGGGTTTTGTGGGAGTCTTGCATATTGGGAAAGGATTATGCCAAAATTAGCGAAACAATATCGAGTAATTGCTCCTGATTTACGCGGGCACGGAGGTTCAACTTATCAAACCGACGATTATACCATTGAAGATATGGCTGAAGATATTAAACTTTTGTTAGAAGCGCTGAATATTAATAAAGTTTCAATGTTTGGACATTCCTTAGGTGGGTACATTACACTCGCTTTTGTAGAACGTTATAGTAGCATGCTAAATAGTTTTTCACTCATTCATTCGACTGCTTTTGCTGATTCAGATGAGGCGATAGCCGGTAGGGAAGCGAATATAAAAAAAGTTGAGAAAGACGGGGTAGACCCCTTAATTAATGGTTTAGTCCCTAAGCTTTTTTCGGAAAATAACGTAATGAAAATGAAGGAAGAGGTGGCTTACATAAAGGAAATTGGGTATAAAACATCAAAAGAGGGAACTATTGGTGCGTTAAATGCAATGAAAAATCGCCCAAATCGAAGCGATATACTAGAGCATACTTCTTTACCTGTGTTATTAGTCGCAGGAGAACAGGATCGAATCATATCAACAGCAAAGGTGTTTTCCACTTCAAAAGACAATATAACTCAATCTCTTATTAAACACGTTGGTCATATGAGCATGTTTGAGGATAGTGAACAGTTATTATCAGATATAAAAAGTTTTTTATCATGAGAACCGATAAAAAATAATTTCGCTGTTACTGAAAATCATTGATAAATATAAGAGTGGGGAGGATGATTTTTTGAATTACGTAATTATAGGCGGTGATGCAGCTGGTATGAGTGCTGCTATGCAAATTATTAGAAATGACAGCGATGCTATGGTCACAACATTAGAAAAAGGTGGAATTTATTCTTATGGCCAATGCGGTTTACCATATACGATAAGTGGAGTAATTCCATCCACAGAGAAACTTATAGCTAGGTCTGTGGAGACTTTTCGAGACAAATATGGAATTAATGCACAAATATACCACGAAGTTCAAAATGTTATTCCTGAAGAAAAAGTAGTTCAAGGTATTAACAGCCATACTGGAGAAACGTTCGCTTATGAGTATGATAAATTATTAATTGCTAGCGGTGCATCACCTGTCGTTCCAAAATGGAAGGGTGTGGACCTTAAGCGTGTGTTTACACTGAAAACAATCCCAGATGCTAATAGCATACTTGAAGAACTGGATGATAATATAAACAATGTAACTGTAATTGGTGGTGGTTACATTGGCTTAGAGATGGCAGAAAACTTCAAAATGCTTGGAAAAAATGTTCGCATGATTCAACGTGGTAGTCAATTGGGAAGTATTTTTGATGAAGATATGGCTGAACTCATTCATGAAGAAGCAACAAAGCATGGAATAGAGTTAAATACAAATGAGAATGTCCTTTCCTTGAATGGGGATAAATTTGTTGAATCAGTGCAAACAGATCGTGGTGAATATGACACAGATCTCGTTTTAATAGCTATCGGTGCAAGACCTAATACGACATTTGTGAAAGACGCGGGGCTTGCTTTTGGCGTAAAGGGTGCAATTCAAATAAATCGTTATATGCAAACAAATATAGAGGATGTGTATGCGGCAGGAGATTGTGCAGTACAATATCATATGGTAAAAGGACAAGATGACTATATTCCTCTTGGCACGACAGCAAACAAGCAGGGAAGGCTTGCTGGTTTAAATATGGTAGGAAAGTCAAGAGCTTTTGCAGGAGTTACGGGGTCATCCATTATAAAATTTATGGATCTATCGTTAGGGAGAACAGGACTCTCTGAGAAAGAAGCTCATGCTTTAAAAATTCCCTATGAAACAGTAAAAATAACTACGAAGCATATTGCAGGGTATTATCCAGGAGCTGATCCAATACATATTAAGCTAGTTTATAGAAGTGATAACCATCTTTTACTTGGTGGACAATTGATCGGTAAAGCAGGGGTCGATAAGCGTGTGGACGTATTAGCAACAGGGCTGTATAATCGCATGTCAGTAAACGAACTAGAAGATCTTGATCTATGTTATGCTCCGCCATTTAACGGTGCGTGGGATCCGATTCAACAGGCTGCTAGAAGGGTACGGTAAACACTAGAATCATAGTTGTAGCATTAATTGATATTTTTTGTATTGACAAATCATTATGTATATAACTCAAGTTCGAGCACCTATTTCTTCGTTAACAACTATGAAATTGTATAAAAGTTGCTTAGCAGTTCAAATATATTAACCATAACAACAAAGTTTCTAAAAAATTATTATAAAATAAGGAGGCTTATGTGGATACAAAAAGAATTGCAGGAGAAAAAGCAGTAGAATATATTACAGATGGAATGACAGTAGGACTTGGAACGGGCTCAACAGTATATTGGACAATTAAAAAGCTCGGTGAGTTAGTGAATGCAGGACTTTCGGTAAAGACTATACCTACCTCAATTCAGACAGAGATATTAGCAAGAAAGTTAAATATACCATTGAGTAATTTTGATGAAATAAAAGAACTTGATATAACAATAGATGGTGCTGATGAAATTGATGCTGGGTATAATCTTATTAAAGGAGGAGGCGGTGCATTGTTGAGAGAGAAGCTAGTTGCTCTTTCATCAAAACAGCTAGTCATAGTTGCTGATGAAACCAAAATTGTGGAAACCTTGGGAAAGTTTCCACTACCTATTGAAGTTGTACCATTTGCTTGGCAAAGGACTGCTAAGCAAATTACTCAGCAATTGAATGTATTGCCTCAACTACGTACTGTTCAGAATGAGCCATATATTACTGACAATGGAAATTACATACTTGATTGTAATGTAAGTGACATTCATGCTCCAGCAGTGTTACATCAAAGCTTGAAACAAGTTTCAGGGGTCATTGACACAGGTTTGTTTCCGAATATGGCCAACGTAGTTATCATTGGGTCAAGTGATGGTGTGCAAGTTATTGAAAAGGTATAGGTTGTTCCTTTGTATATATTTGTCTACACTAAATTGCTTGCTAAGGTTAATACGGAAAAATGCTACAAACAATAGCGATATTAGCTTTTTATCTCATAAACAACGATCAATGTTTTAACAGTTGGACTAAAAAAATAAAATGTGTACATCTTTTAACATAAATAAAAGGATGTACACATTTTAATATTGAAAAACTATTTATGAGTGCTCTTTGTTTTACATACCTTCAAACAATAAAACACGCGCCGGAGCAGCATCACAGCCCTGCAGCTTTATTGGGGCAGCAACCATAAAGTATTCACCAGCAGCTACTTCTTTTAAGCGAAGACCTTCGATAATAATAACATCATTCGTAAATAATGTTTTATGTGTTGGATGTCCTGGTTGGCTTCTTTCGATGCCTAATGCATCAACACCAACACCCTTTATTCCTTTTTCAGCAAGATAATTTGCAGCTTCTTCATTTACAAAAATAAATTCAAAATTAAACTCTTCATCATACGAATTTTTCGTTTTGAATATAACAAAATCATTTTCCTGAATGTCGAATTTTTCAATGTCTTTTTTTGTAATCTGGTCTTCAACCTCTGTTAGGTCAAATACTTTACATTGGCCTACTAAGTCTTCAATTGATATTGTTTCAATCGTTTCACCATCATTAATCATATGTAGAGGTGCATCAACATGCGTTCCACTGTGCACATCCATATCAATTCGAGATTCGGTTATATAATCATTAGTTACAGTCGTTAAACTCGGTTGTTTTGCAGGTGTATTTTTGTACACAGGCATTCCTGTATAAACTTGTGCAGTCACATCATACATCTTCATTATTATTCAATTCCTTTCATGGGGTATGGCCCCCGCTAAATTAATATGTATATCTGGTGGAGGGTTAAACCCCCCACCAAGCAAAGCCATCTTTCGCAAGGAGTTGATCTGCTAATTTTGGTCCTGTTGTGCCAGCTTCATAATTAGGAAAATCTTGTGCTTTCTCTTTTTCCCAAACAGATGATATTGTATCAACAAATTTCCAAGAAAGAGCGACTTCATCCCAATGCGTAAAGTTTGTAGCATCACCCCTCATACAATCAAAGATAAGTTTTTCATATGCTTCAGGCGTATTTATGCCGTCCACACAATTATTGCAATAATCTAGCTGTATAGGTGTTGTTTTCATCGTCTGTCCACTTCTTTTTGCATTCAAATGCAATGTAATTCCTTCATCTGGTTGAATGTGTATGACGAGTAGATTAGGGTGCATCGTTTCGCCTTTTTTATAATAGAGATTCATCGGTACATCATTAAATTGAACTACGACTTTCGTTGATTTAGTAGGCATTCTTTTACCTGTTCTTATGTAAAAAGGCACCCCTGCCCAGCGAAAATTATCGATAAGTAGTTTTCCAGCTACATACGTTTCAGTATTAGATTCTGCATCAACTAAATTTTCATCACGATATGCGCTCACGTTCTTATCGTTAACGATACCTTTTCCGTATTGACCACGAACAAAATAATCATTAACTTCTTGTTCTTCTATTGGACGAAGTGCACCTAATACTTTTACTTTCTCATTTCGAATTTCTTTTGTTGCAAGTTTACTTGGTGGCTCCATTGCTAGAAGAGATACGATTTGTAGCATATGGTTTTGCAGCATATCCCGTAATGCTCCGGATTTTTCATAGTATCGTCCACGATCTTCGACACCAAGTGATTCACTAGACGTGATTTGGATATTTGATATATATCTATTATTCCAGAGCGGTTCAAATAAAGCATTCGCAAAGCGAATAACTTCGATATTTTGAACCATTTCTTTACCCAAGTAATGATCGATACGATATATTTGATCTTCAGAGAAGGATTCTCTAATTTGTTCATTTAATTTTTGTGCCGATGGTAGGTCATGGCCGAAAGGTTTTTCAATGACTAGCCTTGACCACCCTTGAGTGTTTGTTAATCCTTCTGATTTTAAGAAAGAGGCAATTGTACCGAAAAACTCCGGAGCCATTGCTAAATAAAACATTCGGTTGCCCACGGTGTTATATTTTGTATCAAGTGTGTCTACTAACTCCTTTAATTCCTCGTATGAAGAACTATTCGTTACGTCAAAAGGGTGATAGTAAAAATGCGACGTAAAATCATCATTATCAAGCTCTTGGATATTGGAATCTTCAATCGAAGTTTTTACATCGTTACGGAACTCTTCGTTTGATAAAGGTCGCCTTGCAACCCCCACAACTGCAAAGTCATTAGACATCTTTTTTTCCTTAAATAGGTTATAAATGGAGGGATATAATTTTCGCTTTGCTAAGTCACCTGTTGCTCCAAAAATAATAATAATTGCTTTTGGTTTTTCTACATTGCTCACGCTCAAAACCTCTCTCTTCTCGTAGCGTTAAAAGTATTTATGCAATACTTAATTGTGGTTTGTAAGTAAAAGGAAAATATATGATATTAGCTCATCCTTTATATTTAGTTTTATCATAAATGACTACAAAAATAAAATTTATAGCAACCAATTTTATGTTTTAAAAGAAAAAGTACGATAAAATAGGTTAATATTCTACATATTTATCGGTAAAAAGTCGACACCTGCATAATAAACTTATGTATGAAAGGTTTACTTAGTTAACAGAGGTCTTTTAACACCAACAGCTACTGGTATGATGAAGTTTGGGATTTATTATTTGAAGAAATCATACATGAGTTTAACTATCATTTTTCTTTTTGCCTAATTCAACTGCAGTTGTTATGCTTAGTATAGTGCAACGGTAGGGGAGGTATTATTATGGAAGTTATTTTTTTAGGAACTGGAGCTGGTGTGCCTGCAAAGGAGCGGAACGTAACATCAATCGCTTTACAATTGTTAGAAGAGCGTGCATCCGTATGGCTTTTTGATTGTGGTGAAGCAACTCAACACCAAATTTTACATACATCTATTCGCCCAAGGAGAATAGACAAAATTTTTATCACCCATCTTCACGGCGATCATATTTTTGGACTTCCAGGGTTATTAGGAAGCCGATCGTTTCAAGGTGGAGAAACACCAGTGACAGTTTATGGACCGACCGGCATTAAAGATTATTTATCGATCTCCTTAAAAACTAGTAGCACCCGTTTAAAATATGATTTACATATTCATGAAGTTGATGAAGGATTGATCTATGAGGATGAGCAATTTCATGTTACTGCAGGTAAACTTGAACATGGTATTACTTCCTATGGATATCGAATTGTTGAAAAAGATTTACCAGGAGCGTTACTTGTAGACGAGTTAAAAGCACGTGGTATCCCCCCTGGTCCAATATACCAACAAATAAAAAAGGGTTTAACTATTGAGCTAGAGAACGGTGACATCATTGATGGAAAACAATTTATTGGTCCAAGCCAAAAAGGGAGAATTATTACGGTTTTAGGAGATACGAGAAGCAACGAAAAAAGTGTTGAACTCGGTAAAAATGCAGACTTATTGATTCATGAAGCAACTTTTGGAGGAGCTGAAGAAGAGTTAGCTTATAATTATTTTCATTCAACTAGTTATGAAGCTGCAGAGATTGCAAAAAAGGCTAATGTTAAAGCTTTGATGCTAACACATATTAGCTCGCGCTATCAGGGGAGTAGCTCTGAAGTGCTTGTAAATGAGGCTCGTGAGATATTCGATAATACATATATGGCTCATGACTTTTTATCATATCCTATTCCAAGATTATCAAGAGGTACGAAAGGTTAATGTCAATTTTATTGATATGAAGTTAGTTTCTACTTCATCAAAAGGGGTTTGCCATCAGGTGGGGCAAACTTCCACCTGATGAATAGACTACTTTAAGGTAGAATTGGGTATGCTGAGCTTTGCTATTTAACAAGTTGTGTTAAAGCTGCCCCCAATTCAGTTGATCGATCAGTTGCCCGTTTTATACATGCAATTACAGCTTGTTGATATTGGTGCTGCTCTAGGACCTTTATGCCAGCTTCTGTTGTACCACCTGGACTTGTCACCTCGCGTCTAAGTGTAGCAGGTTGTTTTTCTGATGTCTTTAACATTTCTGCTGCTCCGATAATTGTTTGTAAAATGAGCTCTTTGGCAACAGCTTTATCTAAACCAATTTCAACTGATGCATTTTCCATCGCTTCCACTAAATAATATACATATGCTGGCCCACTTCCAGAAAGGCCTGTTACAGCATGTAACTTGTCTTCAGCAACGATAGTAACGATCCCTACAGTTTCAAACAATGTTCTAGCAATTTCTAAATGGCTTTTTGAACTATATGTTCCTTGTGCCAAAGCAGTTGCGGACTTGCCAATGGTTGCAGACGTATTTGGCATGGCTCGTATAACAGGATTTTTTTTCTGTAAAAGTTCTTTTATAGATGTCGTAGAAACACCTGCCAACAAAGAAATTATGAGCTGATCTGCTCGAATATAGTTTGATATTGAGGACAACCCTTCAGCCACATCTTTCGGTTTCATTGCTAGGACGATAACATCTGCATTCTTTATGAGGCTTTCGTTAGAGGTAGTCGTTGTCACCCCGTATTTATTCGATAATTCTACTAAGCGAGAATAGTTGGAGCGATTTGTTACTGAAATTTGCTTTGGCTTATACAGTGATTCCTTCACCATACCAGCTATTAGCGCCTCAGCCATCGAACCTGCTCCGATGAAAGCAATATTTAACTCAGTGCTCATTGTAATCCCTCCAAAATCAAATTGATATTCCAAAAAGCATAAGAAATATAATAAGACCTATTCCGTCCATAAAAAGGACGGAATAGGTCTATTTCCGCGGTACCACCTTCATTGACAATAACACTCGAAACTCACACGAATGAAAATCGTCCAGCTCTCTCCCGTAACGTGGGCATACGGTTAGTTTTGCTAACTGCTCCTGGGTAGGTTCATTGATTAAGTGGGTTATGAAATCTTTCAGCCGGTGGATTTCATTCTCTTATTACCATTAATCATTTACTAGTCCCATTCAGCGCATTTGCTTATTTGGTTAGAAGGCATATTTCCCTAGGTTATTTGTGTATAGATATCGAGCTCGATTGGGCTCAAATCGCTTCAGACAAACATTTGAAGAGAAAAGGTGTATGCTTGTGTTTGTCATTCAGTTCATTTACCCAACAAGTTTTGATTTTCAGTTTTCTTATTTGTTTGTCATTATGAATTGTCCACATCTATTTGTCAATAGCTATCAGTTGATTTTTTTTACCGCATTAACGCGTTATCATATCTAATTATTTGAATATAATGACAAGTGAGAGGAAAACATGTAAACTATGATACATAGTATATGATTATTAAACTCCTCATGTTAAGGGAGCTATCAAATTGTAGGTTAACAGCTGGAAAATGATTATATAAATATAATTGAATATGAAAGGGTGAAAATTATGGAGCAAATTTTAAAATTAACTGTACCAACACCATTTCCAGTTGGTGATGTTAATATGTATCTCATAAAAGGTGACAGCTTAACGTTAATAGACGCTGGAATTAAAACAGAGGAAGCATGGAATGTTTTTAGAACTCAATTAAATGAATACGGCTATCGCCCAGAGGATATTGAGCAAGTTGTTATTACACATCATCATCCAGATCATGTTGGTTTACTAGATTATTTACCTGCTGATTTACCGGTTATTGGTCATCCGAAAAATGAGCCATGGATTAGTCAAGATAAGGAATACTTAACGCAAAGGGAATCTTTTTTTACATCACTTTTTTTTCAAGCGGGTATAGATCCAGCCTATATGCCTCTCATCGCGAAAATGAAGCTGTCTCTCCGCTTTTCTTGCACTCGGTCATTAACAGGTGAAATTATTCAAGGTGAAACGATTGATGGTTTGCATGAATGGAAGGTTATAGAAACACCAGGGCATGCCCAAAGCCATAT
Source organism: Cytobacillus sp. Hm23 (assembly GCF_051842895.1). Taxonomy (NCBI): domain Bacteria; kingdom Bacillati; phylum Bacillota; class Bacilli; order Caryophanales; family Bacillaceae; genus Cytobacillus; species Cytobacillus sp. Hm23. The sequence goes on along the minus strand of NZ_JBPXRQ010000005.1, from coordinate 69,253 downwards.
CGTGCTTTATCGTGAATCAGATGGACTGTTAATTGCAGGTGATCATTTATTAGCAGCTATTTCACCTAACCCGCTGCTTGAAGCACCTATGTTTGGTGAGATAAGCCGTCCAAAACCTCAATTACAATATAATGAGTCAATTAAAAAGCTACTTGATATTGATATCTCTTATGCTTTTACTGGTCACGGAGAAGATATAGAAGATGCACATTCGTTAATTCTTAAACGCCTTGAAAAACAAAAAGAAAAGGCATATTATGTGCTAGACATGTTAAAGAAAAAACCTATGACTGCTTTTGAGGTGTGTAAGCAGATGTATCCTTCTGTTTATCAAAAGGAGTTAGCTCTCACAATGTCTGAAGCGTTTGGGCAATTGGACTATTTAGTGGATATCAACGAAATTGTAGTCGATACATCAAGCGAGCAATGGCTATATTCCGTTCAAGTTTCTAAAGTGTTGTAACGTGAACAAGTTGTAAGTGTTTAATGGCTAACGGTTCTAGGACCAGTTAGCCTTATTTAAATAGATGGCTCTTATGCTAAACCTCTATATATTGTTTTAAATTTTTTATCTTCAATTTGTACTGCTAATTCGTGTGTTGTTTCTTTCTCAGACCTCAGTGGGTGTGAATAGTGAATAGGTAGCTTAAACATTAAAACGTATATATTTTAACAATTTAGTGTATTTTAGAAGTAAATATTTACAAAAAATGCTTGCACTGATACTATAAAAAAAACTAAAAATTGTAATCGCGACGAAGAGAAGAGTAGATAATATTAATTCTTTACAGAGAGCTCCAACTGCTGAAAAGGAGTAAGAATTATTTGTTGAACCAAGCCTCAGAGTATCGCATTGGAACTTATTTTAAGGGATAGTGTGACAGGTGCTCCTGTTATAGAGCTAGGGTATAAGTATTAAATTTTAATACCGTACCTGAAGAGGTTAATATGGTGACATATTAACAAACTGGGGTGGTACCACGATATATAATCTCGTCCCCAAGACATAACTAGTCTTGGGGGTGAGATTTTTTTTGTTGAACCATTCAAATTTAAATTTAGGAGGATAGAAAATGAGTGAGAATAAGATAATTACCAACGGTTTTATAGATAGATTAATCGAAGACGACTTAATGGATGGTACTTTTAATAGACCTATTTGTACAAGGTTCCCACCTGAGCCAAATGGATATCTTCATATTGGTAGTGTTTATGCTATTCATACAAACTTTATGGTCTCTCAAAAGTTTAATGGGAATTTTAATCTACGCTTTGATGATACAAACCCTTTAAAAGAGGATATTGAGTTTGTTAATGCAATTATTGAGGATATTAATTGGTTAGGCTATCGCCCAGGTAATCGAGTATTTTATGGGTCAGACTATTCTAATGAAATTTTTAATGCTGCTGTTACATTGATAAAAAAAGGTAAAGCTTATGTTTGTGACCTTTCTCCTGAAGAAATTACAAATTATCGTGGTACTTTAATTGAACCTGGAAAAAATAGTCCATATAGAGAAAGAACTATTGATAAAAATTTATCTTTATTCTTAAAGATGAAAAAGGGTGAATTTCCAACAGCTTCTAAAGTATTACGAGCAAAAATAGATATGGAGTCGCCAAATATCAATTTAAGAGACCCTATCTTATATAGGATCATTCACAAAAACCATTATAGAACGGGTAGTGATTGGTGTATGTATCCGATGTATGATTTTGCACATCCAATTCAAGATTCAATAGAAGGGGTTACACATTCTCTATGTTCCATAGAATTTAGAGACCATCGTCCGTTATACGAATGGGTATTAAGTGAACTCGATGTAAAAGAACCACCGAAACAAAGAGAGTTTGGCAGAGTAAATCTAACAGGAGTTGTAACTAGTAAAAGATATTTAAGAGAGCTGGTAACAGAAGGGTATGTAGATGGATGGGATGACCCGAGATTACCAACAATAAGGGGATTAAGAAGAAGAGGAGTTACTCCAGAAAGTATCAGAAAGTTTATAAATGAAATTGGTTTTGTAAAACATCAAAGCACTGTTAATTATGCAATGCTTGAAAGTATCGTTCGTAACGAACTGAAACCGAAAGTGAAAAGTGTTATGGCTGTCTTAAATCCTTTAAAGGTTACTATTACGAACTTTGATGAAAATAAGAAGGAAATGCTATCAATTGACAACAATGTAGAAAATCCTAATTTAGGAAAGAGAGCTGTACCTTTTTCAAGCGTAATTTATATTGAAAAAGATGATTTTATGGAAGTGCCCGTAAAAGGTTTTAAAAGGTTAACATTGAATTCAGAGGTTCGATTAAAGGGAGCCTATTTTATTAAGTGTAATGAAGTTATAAAGGATGAGACTGGTGAAATTATTGAACTTCGTTGTACGTATGACCAAAAAACAAAAAGTGGAACAGGTTTTACAGGCAGAAAAGTAAAGGGTACGATTCATTGGGTTTCAGCTCTACATGGTGTAAAAGCAGACGTTATATTATATGAGAAATTATTCGAGAATGAAGATATCGTAAAGGACAAAGAGAAAACATGGATGGAAAAAATCAATCCGAATTCGAAAGTGATTAAAAAAGACTGTGTCATAGAACCTGCTATTAACAACTCAAAGATTGAAAGTAAGTTTCAATTTTTCCGTCATGGTTATTTCAACGTAGATAAAAATTCATCAGCCGAAAAGTTAATTTTCAACAGAATTGTTGCATTAAAAGATTCTTGGAAAAGAAAATAGCAAGAAAATAATCCAAGTGATAAAATTACAATATCAGTAAACGTCTAATAAACTAGAAACTACCTCAATTATTAAGGCAATCAATATTTATTTTTGAAAAGAAAAGAATTGAAAATGGTTTAGTAAATGTTCGATCCTATCAGGTGTATTAATGCATGTGAAAATACAATGCTTGTCTATAGATAAAAAAACTTTTAAAGGCTACAATTGATAAAACCGTCATATAAAAATAAAATGAACAAATATGTCTCTTATGGAACTTAATTTTTGCGGGGGAGAAGTATGAATACACTATTAAATAAAAACATCGTTATTACAGGAGCTTCCTCAGGGATTGGTGAAAAAATTGCTTTGAAGGTGGCTGAGATGGGTGCTCGCCCTATAATGCTAGCTCGATCTGAAGACAAATTAAGAGAAATTTCATCATATATAAATGAAAAAGCTTCAGTCGATAGTCTGTATCTTCCACTTGATGTAAGTAACTTAGCTCAAGTAAAGGTAGTTTTTCAACAAATTTATCAACAAGTTGGACATATAGACATTCTCGTAAATAACGCTGGATTCGGTATTTTTGATTCATTTATTGAAGCAAATATGGATGATATTGAACGAATGTTTGCGGTAAATGTACTTGGGTTAACGGCTTGTACGAAGGAAGTGCTACCTTCTATGGTAAGCAATAACTCGGGGCATATAATAAACATTGCATCTCAAGCGGGCAAATTGGCCACACCTAAATCTAGTGGTTATTCAGCTAGCAAGCATGCAGTCATCGGATTTACAAATAGTTTAAGAATGGAGCTTGTTAAAACAAATATTCATGTTTCAGCAGTTAATCCCGGACCAATTGAAACAAGTTTTTTCAATACTGCTGATAAATCAGGTAATTATGTGAAAAATGTAAAAAAAATAATCTTGAAATCAGAGTATGTGTCTGAGCAAATCATAAAATTAATGATTAATCCTAAGCGAGAGTTAAATTTACCTAGATGGATGAATGCTGGTAGTGTTTTGTACCATTTATTTCCTAGAGTTTTTGAGAAATTTGCAGGAGTATTTGATAAGAAATAACATTAGTTAATGAAGGGTAATTGAAAAATTACACATCAAAACAAACCACCGATATGAACGGTGGTAATTTGTCTAAGTGTGCTTAGTTAAGGTTTGTGAAGTTTTGGAATTGAAAGTAATTCTCGTATCAGTGTTACAGTAACAGAATATTGACGCTATAATGTTCCAGTATTATTCGTCTGGAAAGGTGTAGTAGTTATGCATCTTTCTGAACAAGTAAAATTCCAAGATATACTACACCTATCGTCAATGGAGGCTCCTCCACTACACGAAGCGGTTACTTCAGTAACATTTCTACGACAAAAAGAAAAACTTTGATTTTGAGATATAATTAAATCTTGTGTGAGTATTTCTGTGTTGTTTGAAAAGATACGTATAGTTGCGGTTTGGCAAGCCCCGTTATCAGCAGGTCCAGCGGGGTTATTACCCGTGGCAGAAATTGTTCCACTTAAAGAACCTTGTGTGTCTCCAGAAAAAATCCGGAATTCAGGGTCCGTACAAGTTAACGTAGTATCACCTTGCATGTCACTAATAAAGGTAGGACAGTCACAACAAGATGCCTTCTCTGTAGTAGTTACTTTAGTGCTACCACAGCATGAGGATGTAGTATATTTACCCATGTCTTAGCCTCTTTTCTTAGTTTGTCTAGTGTATTTTATTCTTGATAATTAGTAATGATTGGGCGTAAGAGTAAAAAAACATTTTGAAGGAAACTGAATCTGAATTTCAGTTCAAATACGATAAACGAGCACCTTTATTTTAGCCGTTCATCCTTATGAGGGTTATTGGACAGGGATTGCTCTAGCCTGTAGCATTACTTCCAATAGAATTTAACCTTATTGGATAGTCAATAACTCTTTGAAACTGATTTTATACTCCATAAGTAAATTACTTCAAGATTATTGTCACTAGTTCACACAAAGTGACTAGGGAGTGAATATTTAATCATTTGAGTAGTTATTTTATATATCTAAGGAAGCTTTGCTCATGTAGAGAAGGGTTTTTTTTTGAATGGAAAGATCATAAGTAAGTAACTTGACATCGTGGTGATCTAGCTCAATAGAAATTAGTATACATAGTACAACTTTAATCGGAATACATTGAGCATAAATAGAGTTGGAAGAAAAAATCGAGGTATTACTTTTTAGGAGGAGTCCGTCATTGAAAATGCTTGTTACAGGGGGAGCTGGTTTTATTGGAAGATGGGTTGTTAATCAGTTATTATCAGATCACCACAAAGTGTGGATAGTGGACGACCTATCAAACGGTAGAATAGAAAATATTCAAGAGTTTATCGGAAATGAAAATTTTATAGAATTTGTTCATGGGGATATTAAAGACACTACTTTATTAAACGAACTCTTTCAACAAAAGTTTGATCTTTGTTATCATCTTGCAGCAAGTATTAATGTACATGATAGCATTGAGTACCCAGCTATAACATTTAATAATGATACTATTGGAACATTTTACATCCTTGAACAATGCAAAAAGCATAGTGTGAAGCTTGTTTTTATGAGTACATGTATGGTTTATGAACGGTCTTCAAGTGACGAAGGTATTAATGAGGCACATCCAATTAAACCAACTTCGCCATATGCAGGAGCAAAAATAGCAGCTGAAAATATGGTGCTATCGTATTATTATGCATTTGGTCTTCCCACAGTAGTTGTTCGCCCGTTTAATACGTACGGTCCTTATCAAAAAACAAATGGCGAAGGTGGGGTAGTCACAAAATTTCTGCAAAATAAATTGAATGGTCAAAGCTTACATATTTATGGTGAGGGGAACCAAACGAGAGATTTCCTTTACGCAGATGACTGTGCTCAATTTGTTGTTGAAGCGGGATACTCTACTCAAGTAAATGGAGAAATTGTAAATGCGGGATTCGGGCATGATATTTCAATAAATGAGTTAGCAAAGATGATTGTTGATAGTGATTATTCTATGATTCAACACGTACCTCATATACATCCTCAAAGTGAAATTGAGAAACTATTATGTAATTATGATAAGGCAACACAACTATTAGGGTGGGAACCGAAAGTAAGCTTAGAAAAAGGAATAAGAAGAACTGAGGAGTGGGTTAAAAGTAGGTTAAGTTAAAGATATAATAAATTTTGGCAAGAAGGTGGATTAGTGGTTATTTTCTGCTAACTTCAAATGTCGCTCTCAATTTTTGTGATACAGTGTTACTTCTACAAATAAGAGATCACTTCTTTATATTCCACATTTTTAAAAATTGCTTAATTTCTACATCACTATAGAAGTGCTTTACAAATCTGGAATCATATATCTTATCAAGTTTTTTGTCACAGAAAACAATGCACTCTCGAAATTTAAGATATGCATTATAATATTCCTTTTGTGAAGCTAGATTTTCAAGTTGAAGGTCGAAATATTTTAATCCTAAAAATTGCTGAAACGCCTCTGGAGCATTTTGGTTTAAATTCTCTAACCTTAATAGCAAAAGCTCTACGTTATTGTGCTTATATATTTTGTAACCTTTTTCTACAGAAAACTCATTTGCAAAAACATCTATCCCAAACACTTTTTTCATTTCTAAGTCGAACCAAGAATCAAAACTCTCAAAAGGAGACTTAGTTGCTTCAACATCGAAATATTTGCATAGCAAATCTTCAATTGTTATCTTTCCATCTTTATATCTACTATTGAAATCCTTATAATGTGTATTAATATTCTGAAAGAACCAAGCTATACTTTGGGAAACTGGCTCTCTTATTAAAGTTATTATTTTCCAATTTTTTTTTTGATCATCTATATATTGGTTTAGAAACTGCGCTTCTCCATTTGGTTTAAAACCTTTGAAATGATAATTTCTAGTGGTTTCACTTTCTAATCCTAGCTCAGTCATATAATGGACATCATACAGATCAAAAAAATTTCTCAAAGATTTTTTTATTGTTTTTGAACCAACCTTCCCCATAGTGTATAAGACGATGGTGTAACCATTTAGTAAGTTTACTTCTTGGAAATATAAGTCATGTAAGTTTAAAATCTTTATATTTTTATAACTCCTATTTGATAATAATTTTACTATTTCTTTGGCTACTATATAGTGTTCAACAGAGACAATGATATAAGCAGGGTCTAATTCTTTAATTTTATCTAAACTGTGTATTTTTATTCCACTAATCTTACTATTTTGCTTTTCTACTGCACGGTCTATAAGACCTACTATATTTTTTTTCATTTCATTGTTTATACGACAAACAATATGTTCTGTAGTTCTCCCAGCTCCGTATATGGCAATTGTATTTTTTTCTAAAACTTTAGAAATAGCTTTTGACATCAAATCATATTTAATTATCATTTCCACCACCAATCAAGTCATGATGAATAACAATCGTTTTTTATATTTATTTCACAAACCAGACTCTTATAAATATATTTCACCTTTTCTTTTTTTAACTCATTTTATTCAACATTAATTTGAACTATGTTTAATAGCTCTAATTTTTGAACTATATTGTTAGATAACATAGGCCAACTTTAACTTGAATATATTGAATGTAGAACTAAGTAAAATTATTTAATGGGGTAAAAACAAAGGGAGAAAAAATTGTGAATCAGAAGGGCAATGATACAGGAATGGTTTCTATGATAAAAATATGAACAGGTGGGACTTTATTGGAAGAAAAAGAGGCATTAAAACAAGTGTATTCACATATAGCTGAAACCGCATATTCACAAATAATGAGAGAAGATTTTCATAAATTCAAGGGCGTAAGAAAGATTTTTATAATTAGGTCTAGTAGCTTGGAGGTATTTAGAAATTTTATTTCATTGTTATTTAGCATAAATGAAAATACATTTGTTTATGTACTTTCACACGCTAGAGATAAAGAGGAAATTACTGATATATGCAAAGGCAGATGTGAGGTAATTGAGTACTCTGGTAATAACACTTACAATGTTGATGTCCTTAAAAATCAAATAAATTATATAAAGAGCCTGAATATTAATGAATTTTGTATGCTTTTTAGTAACCGTCAAGGTATTGGTTATGAAAATATATGTGAAATTATGCTCAGTTTAACTGATAAAAATTTTTATGCCTACAATAGTTATGGAGAATTATTAAATATAAAAGGGCCTTCTAAATATTTTACATCATTAAATGCCATTAAAGCGTTAAGTGAATGGTATTGGGAGAAAATTGATAAATGAATATATATTATTTGCGAAAATATTTGTTGATTTACTTCAACAAGTTTTTTTATAAATGCCGATAAGTAAATACAATATAACAGTATTCTTATAATGACAATAAGTTGTTGTGCTAGAGATAAGCATCATAGATTACTGCTGTTGAATCAGATATTTGATTTCTAATAAATGGTTGTTTTTACCAAGATATAAATATAAGAGTGGAAAAAAGGAGTGATTATCTATTGTAAAAATAGGTATAGATACAAGGGTGTTAGATTATCAACAAAGGACTGGTCTAGGTAGATATACTATAAATTTAATCAAAAAATTAGTAAGAGGATACGAAGATCAGTTTGATTTTGTCGGTAGTTTTGAACACCTCAATAAAGTTCATACTGAGTTGCCCCATTATGACTTTGAATATGCAAATAAACTTATGGCCTTAATTGGGAATGTATATGATTTAGACCTAATATTCTCGCCTTTTTTTCCAATACCAGAACATAGAAATTTTAAAGGGGTATTAACTATTCATGATTTAATTCCATTAAAGCTAGTAGAATGCTATAAAGATACGCAAGTTTATGAATTGATGGACCAATATATTCGAAATACAGTAAAACATATAGAACATATCATTGCAGTATCAAATCATACTAAAAATGATATTATTGAGTTATTTTCGGTAGAAGAAGAACGAATTACTGTTATACATCCAGGGCTAGATAATATATTTTTGTCAAAACAAGAAATAAACAACCACGATAAAGTAAATCTATTCAATAAATATAATATAGATAAACCATATATATTATCTGTATGTTCATTTGAACCTCGAAAAAATCTCGATCGTATTTTAAGTGCATATGAAAAACTAAGAGATTCACATCATGAACAAATAGGTTGGGTTTTAGTAGGAGGAGGTTTGTCGTTATATGCAAAGCTTCTCTCTAATATACAAAATAGCAAATATAATAGTGATATCGTGATTACAGGGTACATTCCTGATCAGGATCTTCTAACATTATATACAAATGCAGAATGTCTTATCTATCCCTCTTTATATGAAGGGTTTGGTTTACCTGTTATAGAAGCAATGGCATGTGGTACACCGGTTGTGATATCAAATAGTTCTTCATTAAGGGAAGTTGGTGGTAATTTAGCTGTCTACTGTAACCCTTATAATGTGGATTCTATATTTAAAGGACTAGAGGAAATTTTGCTTTGTGAAAAACGAAAACAAGCAAATGAATTTAAAAAATGGGCATCTCAATTTTCTTGGGAGAAAGCTGGTGAACAAACTAGAAATATTCTATTTACCATTGCAAATGGGAGGTAACAAAAAATTATGAGGGTATTGGAAATCATCCCATTTTTAATAAGTGGTTCTGGAAAAGTTGTAACTACATTATCTTTAGAACTAAGAAAATATTGTAAAGTAACTGTGGCAACTTCAAGACCAGTTGAACAAATAAAGGATTGGGATGAATATGAAGAAATATTAAAGAAAAACGATGTGCCTATTATAAAAGTTGACTCCTTTAAGCGTGATTACAAAAGTATGTGGATGGAAATTATATCGTTGACAACTATTTTAGATCAATTTGACCTTGTTCATGTGCATGCTGGATATCCAGCGTTCTTAGTAAATATGGCTAAGGAACTTTGCGGTAAAAACATTCCAATTGTAGCAACATTCCACAGTTGGAATGTTAATAGGCCAGCATGGATGAACATAGCTGATGGATATGCATTTAATATGTGTGATGAAATATATACAATGTCATACTATTGGAAAGAATTTCTAGAATTTAACATGAATATTGATAAGAACAAATTAGAGGTTATCCCTTGGGGAATTGATGTGAAATATTGTGAGAATATTCAGTTGAATAAAAAACTAAAAATATTATATTGTCAGAGCGATGAATTTTGTTTTGTTACTTTAGGACGTATAGAAGAAAGGAAGGGGATATTACATTTAGTTAAATCTTTTAAAAAAGCGTTAAATCAAATTAAAAGAGCGAAATTAATCATTATAGGTGAAATTGCTGAACAGGACTATTATGAGAAAGTATTAAATGAAATTCAACGAAGTGGTATACAAGAACATGTTGTGTTTACTGGTATGCTAAAAAATCCTCTAGAATTAGTTAAGTGTTGCAATGTTTTTGTGTTTCCTACACTAAGTGAAGGTCTAGGTATTGTTGGGCTAGAGGCGATGGCTCTTCAAGTCCCTGTAATAGCCTCTTATACAGAAGGTGTTCAAGATTATTTACGCCCAAATATTAATGGAATAGGGGTGAAACCAGGGAATATAGATGAACTTGCTGATGCATTAATCTATTCATATGAGAATTACTATAAATTATCGGAATTAACAAAAAGCGCAAAAATGACTGTAAAGAAGAAGTATGATATTAACGAATGTGTCAGTAAATATGTAAACACAATTAGAAGACATAACCAATAACTATTCTCAACACTCTTTAATATGAATAAGAACTATTGCTACAATTTAATTCTATGAAAACGCTAGTTGCTTTCACCATTAGTTCATATTTTCAATCGGATTTATCGAAAGCATATAATTTATTTAAAATAACGGAATAAAGTTTAATCAAGACAGTCTATTAAGAAGGAAAACATTCGTAACAAAAACATTCTAATATCTGTGACTGAAATTGCCGTTAATTTACGAGATAAATTGTACTTAGTATTCTAAATTCAAAGAATGTTGACTTGAATGATTTTGTTAGTATTCTCTCTTCAATATTGAAAATCATAATGAGAGTAGGGGAATAAATGCATCACGTATTACTATCAGGAGGATCGGGGAAACGGCTGTGGCCAATATCTAATGATTCAAGATCAAAGCAGTTTTTGAAGATATTAAAAGATGACAATGGAAATGTAGAATCAATGGTTCAGAGAGTTTTACGTCAGCTGCAATTAGCTGGTGTAAAGGATTCAATATACATTACTGCACCTAGATCTCAAGTAGAAATGGTACAAAATCAAATTTCTTCTTCTATATCACTAATTGTTGAGCCTAACAGGAGAGATACGTTTCCAGCTATTTCGTTAGCTGCAACTTACTTACTATCATTAGGAAATGACCTTGATGAGGTGATTTGTGTCATTCCTGTAGATTCTTATGTTGAAAATGATTTTTTTACTAAGATACTAGAATTAGAGAAGGTTGTAAATGAAACAGACTGTGATATTGCCTTAATTGGAGTACGTCCTGTATATCCGTCTGAAAAATATGGATATATTATGCCGAAGCAATCTTATGTTCAAGGTTCTTACTATGATGTGAGTCACTTTATTGAAAAACCGAATGAAAAAAAGGCGCAACAATTAATAAAAAAAGGTGCGCTTTGGAATTGTGGGATTTTTGCATTTAAACTAAGATATTTAATAAATTTATTAGTACAAAAAGGTATAGCGGTTACATATGAAAAGTTGTTAAGACAATACGAGCAATTAAAGAGAATTAGTTTTGATTTCGAAGTTGTCGAATTTGCAAAAAATATAGTCGTTTTGCCATATGAGGGTGAATGGAAGGATCTTGGTTCTTGGAACACTTTAACAGATGAAATGTCTAATAATATTGTAGGAAATGGGAAAATAAGTGAAGATTCAACGAATATACATCTAATAAATGAACTAGAGATTCCTACATATGTATTAGGAGTGTCGGATGCAGTTGTTGCAGCAAGTCCAGACGGGATTTTAGTAAGTAGCAAAAGAGCTAGTCCTCGATTAAAAGACTTATTAGATGGATTCGAACAACGACCTATGTATGAAGAGCGTCGTTGGGGGTGGTATCGGGTTCTTGATTATTTTAAGTTCGCAACTGGTATTGAAGTACTAACAAAAAGAATCTGTATTTATAAAGGGAAAAATTTAAGTTATCAATTTCATAAAAAACGAAATGAAACGTGGAAGATTATTTCAGGTAATGGAATATGTATATTAAATAATAAGGAGTTTCATGTAAAGGCTGGAGATATTGTTAATATTCAAATTGGTGATAAACATACGATAAAAGGGTTAACAAATATTGAATTTATTGAAATACAAATGGGCAGTGAGCTTGTTGAAGAAGATATTATTCGATTGTATATAGATTGGAACACGATTCAAAAGCATATTTTTTAGGGGGAAAGTAATAATTAATATACTTGTAACAAGTATTTCTAAAAAAGTACCGCTGCTAAAAGCAGTGAAATTAGCAACTGGAAAAATCGATAGTAACATGAAAGTGTTTGGAGCAGATAGCGATAATCATTGTATCGGTCGATATTTCGTTGATCGATTTTGGAAAATCCCTAAGCTTAATGAACTTGCAATTGATTACTTTCTTCAATATTGTCTAGAAAACCACATTACTTCAATTATTCCTACTCGTGATGGAGAATTAATATTTTTTGCTAAGCATAAAAATACATTAAATGAAAATGGTATCTATGTAATGGTTGCAACAGAAAAAGCTGTAACTATATGTTTAGATAAATACCTTTTTAGTAAATTTGGAATGAAGTATGGTTACCCTGTCGTTCAAACAGAAACGAGTTTCACAGACTTACGAGAAGCTAACCAATATGTAGTAAAAGAAAGGTATGGAGCTGGATCGAAAAATATTGGCTTGAAGTTAACAAAAGATCAGGCATTAACATATTCCGAAATAATAGCTACGCCTATTTTTCAACCTTATATTGCAGGGGAAGAGATTTCGGCAGATTTGTATGTAACGAGAAGTCGAGAAGTGAAAGGTATTATTACTAGAAAGCGTGAACAGATAGTTGATGGTGAATCACAAATAACGACTACATTTCGTAATGAACAATTAGAAAGGCTTTGTACAAATATGGTCATTGATTTAGAGCTATATGGTCATATCGTTTTACAAGTGGTAGTTGATGAGAATGGTTACTTTCATATTCTTGAATGTAATAGTCGTTTTGGTGGTGCTTCAACATTAAGTATAGCGGCAGGCTTAGATAGCTTTTACTGGTTTATATTAGAAGTAAGTGGGGATGATTTACACAAACACCCTTTTGTTCGCTCTAATAAGGAAATGATGCTTGTAAGGTATCCTGAAGATTTAATATTTTGAGCTAGGTGGTGAGCATTTGGAAACTCTAATAATTATCCAAGCTCGAATGGGCTCGACACGATTACCTGGTAAAGTATTAAAACCATTAGGTGAGAGTACGGTATTAAACTATGTTGTTGCTAGATGTCAGCAGATTAAAAATACTTTGGGTATCATTGTAGCAACTTCGACCCAAAAGCACGATGATCAAATTGAAGACTGGTGTAAAAAACTTGATATTATTTGTTATCGAGGAAGTGAAAGTGATGTATTAAGTCGTTACTATCATTGTGCAAAACAGTATAATCCCGACTATATTATTCGTGTTACTGCTGACTGTCCCTTTGTGGATTATGACTTTGCAAACCAAATCATAAATCGTATGGAAAAGAATCCGGGAGATATTGTAATTGTTCATGGGCATTTACCTCGCGGACTAGTTGTTGAAATGATTGCATTTACTGCCCTGGAGTTTTTTTATAGATATGGTCATGAAACCCGTCATCGTGAACATGTTACTTACTATGCTTATGAACATCCATCGAAGTTCAAGCATACAAAAGTAATCGCACCTAGTTTTCTGAATCATCCTGAGCTGAGGATTACCTTAGATACAATAGAGGATTATCAGTTGTGCTGTGTGGTAGCTGATTATTTTAAGGGAGAAATTCTAATCCCTTCTCAAGATGTGGTGGAATATTTAGTTACACATGCTAATGTAGCAAATATGAATGCTCATATCACTCAAAAACCTGTTGAATAAATCGTAAGGCTGAGCTCAAATGGAGGATATCTATGAACACTGTCTTTAGAGTAGACGCATCTACGCTAATAGGTACTGGTCATGTTATGCGTTGTTTAGTGCTTGCTGAACAATTAAGAGAAGAAGGATATCGTGTTGTTTTTATATCAAGGGAGCTTGAAGGGAATCTTAACTCATATATTGAATTACAGGGATTTCGTGTGATCCGTCTTTATAAGCAAATTCATTCAGAGCAAGAAGATGCAGATGAAACTTTGCAAGAACTACAAGTGATTTCTAACCAAATAGAATGGCTTATCGTTGATCACTATCATATTAGCGAAAAATGGGAGAGTATAGTGAGTAATCGCGTTTCTAAATTGATGGTAATTGATGATTTAGCTAACAGATGTCATCAGTGTGATATATTACTTGATCACAATCTTATTAGGAGCTACCAAACTCGTTATGACCTACTCGTTCCACCTCATTGTAAAAAAATCCTCGGACCAAAGCATCTACTCATTAGAAAAGAATTTATCCATGGAAGAATGCAAGTAAAAGCAAGAGATGGTCATGTCCGTCGGCTACTTATTTTCTTCGGAGGTAGCGATCCAACAGAAGAAACTGAAAAAGCTCTAAAAGCCGTGAAAAAAATTGATTTTGATTTACATCATGTAGATGTCGTCGTTGGGACTTCAAATCGGAAACAAGATGTGATTTATATGATATGTGAACAACAAGGTTATCAATACCATAGACAGATAACCGATTTTGCAAGATTGCTATCAAAGGTGGATCTCGTAATTGGAGCAGGCGGTATATCGATGTGGGAAAGATGTTATTTAGGTGTCCCATCTATCACTGCAATTGTTGCAAAAAATCAACAACAATCAGTTTGTGCTGCTCATCAATATGGGGCTGTATGGAAAATCGGTTGGCATGAGGATGTCAAAGTAAATGATTACGTTGCAAAAATTAACGATGCTTTAAGGTCACCTCAAAAGTTAATTAATATGAGTCAACGAGCGTTAGCTATTACAAATAGGTGTACGAATAATCAACAACATAGCGTTGTCAAAACAATATTACAAATGAAGGGAGGAGAAAAGTAGATGTATAAATGCAAAATAGCTAACCGTTACGTTGGTAAGGATCATCAACCGTTTATTATTGCGGAAATGTCCGGGAATCATAATCAATCATTAGATCATGCGTTAACAATTGTAGAGGCTGCAGCTAGAGTTGGTGTCGACGCTATAAAACTACAAACATATACAGCAGATACGATGACAATAAATATGAATAAAGAGGAATTTTTTATTAACGATTCAAATAGCTTATGGCAAGGTCAGTCATTGTATGAATTGTATAAGAAGGCGTATACACCATGGGAATGGCATGAAACGATATTTAAAAGGTGTGAGGAGCTCGGCATGGTTGGGTTTAGTTCCCCCTTTGATGCGACTGCTGTAGATTTTTTAGAAGCATTAAATGTTCCAGCTTATAAAATTGCTTCATTTGAAAATGTAGATATCCCGTTAATTAGAAAAGTAGCTGCAACCGAGAAACCTGTCTTCATTTCTACCGGCATGGCAACAGTCGCCGTGCTTGATGAAGCAGTTCAAACAGCGAGAGGTGTGGGGTGTGAAAATATAATTTTATTAAAATGTACGAGTTCCTATCCTGCATCAGAAATCCATTCAAATATTGCGACAATCCCCCATTTGGCTGAGCTATTCAATTGTGAGGTAGGGTTATCAGATCATACTATGGGGATAGGTGTTCCAATAGCTAGTGTTGCTTTAGGAGCAACAGTTATTGAAAAACATTTCACAATGTCTAGAACTGATGATGGGATAGATTCACCATTTTCTATGGAACCTGATGAGATGAAAATGCTCGTTACCGAGGTAAGAAAGGCTTGGAGATCAATAGGAAAGGTAAGCTATGGTCCAACAGAAGGAGAAAATTCATCATTATTACATCGTCGATCTATATATTTTACTGAAGACATATATGCAGGAGGAGTGATATCAACAAAAAACATAAGAATCATTCGGCCAGGTTATGGTCTTGAGCCAAAATATTATGACATGTTATTAGGAAAACGTGTAAAAGAAAGTGTTAAGAAAGGTACTCCTGTGTCATGGAAGATGTTTTAACTTAATTTAGATGTCCGTGTTCAAACAGTGGAAACAAGCACCTAATTTTATTCCAATTGTAGTGTGAAGTAAAAGTGAAATCTGTTAGGGGAAGTAGGTGTTATTTTGTTTGAAGGAAAAAAAATTTTAGTTACAGGAGGAACAGGAAGTATCGGTAAAGCACTTGTAAATATTTTGCTAACCTTTAATCCTACTGTTATAAGGGTTTTTAGTCGGGATGAAAATAAGCAATTTGAAATGCAAGAAGAGTGGAAGGCTCAAAAACAATTGCGCTTTTTACTTGGTGATGTTAGAGATAAAGAGCGCCTTATTTATGCGATGAAAGATATCGATTATGTGTTTCATTTAGCAGCGTTAAAACATGTCCCTGCTTGTGAATATAACCCATTTGAAGCTGTCAGAACAAATGTAATTGGTACACAAAATGTCATTGAAGCAGCTCTAGAAAACAAAGTGAAGAAAGTGTTATTTTCTAGCAGTGATAAAGCAATTAGTCCTACTAATACAATGGGAGCATCCAAGTTAATTGCAGAAAAGCTGTTTGTTTCTGCCAATTCATATAAAGGAAATCATAAAACTGTTTTTGCATCAGTCAGGTTTGGCAATGTAATTGGTTCGAGAGGATCAGTTATTCCTTTATTTTTGAAGAAAATAATGAAAGAAAGAAAAATAACAGTTACCGATTTAAATATGAAGAGATTTATGATGTCGCAAACTGAGGCTTGCTCGTTAATGCTAGATGCACTTCGAATTGCCAATGGTGGAGAAATATTCGTTTTAAAAATGCCTGTAGTTCAACTGAATGATCTAGTGGAAGCACTCATATCAATTGTTGAGGATAAATTTAATATATTAAAGGATGAGATTTATATTGAAGAAATTGGCTTACGACCTGGGGAAAAGGTTGTTGAAGAACTTTTAATGAATGAAGAAATCCCACTTGTTTATGAGAAAGATAACATGTTTATTATTTCAAGTGATTATCCAAAAGTTGAAGAAGTGAGTAATTCTGTTAAAAGTAATCATTTTCGAGCTGACTGTTGTGAGTGTAATCAGTTAACTGTGAAAGATATAAAGGACATTATATTAAAAGAGGTAAATCTATTAGACCATATATGGTCTGATAGATGATAAGGGAGGATGTTGTGATAAATAAATTAGCCATTCACGGTGGAAACCCAGTTCGAAGTAAATTTCTCCCTTACGGACAGCAATGGATTGATGACCAAGATATTAACATAGTTATCGATGTTTTGAAAAGTGAATATTTAACTACCGGACCTATTCTTAAAAAGTTTGAGAAAGAGATTTCAACATATGTAAATAGTAAATATGCTGTTGCTTTTTCAAGTGGAACTGCTGCACTTCATGCTGCTGTTTTTGCTGCGGGTATTTCTGAGGGAGATGAAGTAATAACAACGCCAATAACGTTTGTAGCAACCTCGAATTGTATTTTATATCAAAGAGGCTCTCCAGTTTTTGCTGATATTAATCTTAATACGAATAATATTGCATCTGAAAATATAGAGGCGTTAATAACATCACGAACAAAGGCAATTATCCCTGTAGATTTTGGTGGTCTGCCTGCTGACCTGGATGACATTATGAATATTGCTAGGAAATACGATTTAATCATTATTGAAGATGCAGCTCATGCACTAGGTGCTAAGTATAAGGGAAGACAGATAGGGTCAATTAGTGATATGACAATGTTTAGCTTCCATCCAGTAAAGCACATTACTACTGGTGAAGGTGGGGTTATTACAACAAATAATTCAGACTATTATGATAAGCTCATCCAATTCCGTAATCATGGAATTACTAGAAACTGTGAAAAGATGGGGGAGAATGAAGGAGCGTGGTATTATGAAATGCAATTTCTAGGTTTTAATTATCGTATGACTGATATTCAGGCTGCGCTAGGAATAAGTCAACTCAAAAAAATTGATTCGTTTATAAGTCGTAGGAAGGCAATAGTAGGAAAATATAATAATGCTTTTCATAAGCTAAATCAACTTATCCTACCTTATGAAAAGAATGATCGGCTTTCAAGTTATCATTTATATGTCATTAAATTGGACCTGCATAAATTATACGGGGCTCGTAAGGAAATATATGAGGCTTTAATAAATGAAAATATTGGAGTTAATGTTCATTATATACCTGTATATTTACAACCTTATTACGAGAAGCTTGGTTATCCAAGGGGCCTTTGTCCGGTAGCGGAAAAGTTTTACGGCGATGCTATTACCTTACCGCTATTTCCGAAAATGACTGATGAAGATGTTGAGAGTGTAATAAAAGCAGTCCAAAAAGTCATTCTTCACTTTGCCAAATAAGAAATATTTCATTGAATATGATAAAAAATGCGAGGTGTTTTAATGGACATTCACAATGAAAAAATGCATGTTAATGAAGATAATAAGAGCCCTGAAGCCAGTAAGGAAAGTGACTATAAAAAAGCTGTTATCGAATTAACAACATTATTAGTTGAATTAAAAGAAATGTCCAATCAATCATTATCTAATTATTGGACTGAAGAGGATATTAAAGAGGTTCAGGCTGGAATGAATAAGCATGATTATGAGTCGCTTCAATACAAGAAAGGAATTCTTAAAAACCTTGAAGATTTTCAACGAGGAAAATGGAAAAAACTATTAGAAAGGGAAGATGATGATAAATGATGATTTGTACAATCATATAGTAGAGTCGGAAAAAATACTTCTTTTAACAGTACAGAGCATAAAAGAAGGGAATGACAAATATGCTCTCGAGCATTTTATCGTTTTTCTAGAGAAATTAGAGTTTGTTATAAAAAATTATTCTTCTAACATGATGGTAAGCTATGATGAAGTAAGAGCTATAATTTTACTACTTCACCCGTTACGTAAGATATTAAGTGAAAAAGATATCATCGGTCTTAGAAGTGTACTTGAATGTGAGGGGTTGCAGTTACTAAAAAAATGGAAAGGAAGGTTGATTTTAAAAACTACACTATTAGAAATAGGTTTGCAGAAAAACTTTAACCTTCTTCCAGAGCGTATCAAAAAACAAGTGAGAAAGGTAAATAAAGACGATCTTTGGAGAAAAATTCACGTGTCGGTTAATGATAAAGGAATGCCGACTTGTAAGTATATCGGAACAGAAGGGTCTTTTTATTTAAATGGCACGACGCCAATAGATGAAGGTGAAGTATTATTTAAAGAAAATGCTATAATTGATGCCACATCTTTATTTATTTATGGCTGTGACGTTGGATATTCCCTGTTTACTCTTGATGCAAAAAGACACCAGAATACTTTTGTTGTTATATTTGAACAAAATATATATATTTTTTTGGCGATGTTATATTTGTTTGACCTTGAAAAATTGTTGAAAGATCCGAAAGTTATTTTTTTTGTGGGAGATTTTCATGACATTTCACAAGAATTCCAGCAATTTTTACTTACTGGTGGGTTGCTAAGATGCACGATGCCTACGTGTGTCTTTACTAATAGCGCAAAAAGATATTTTAAAAAGAAATACTTGCACCTTCATCAATCAATTATGCAGCTTATTACTTTTTGTACGATAAATATAGGTAACGATCCTTACGATAATTTAATAGGTTTTCATAATTTAATTAACAATGTGAATGAAATTATTCAAAATCCGTATGTTAGTAGTTTGAAAAATCAATTTTATAATAAACCAGTGTTTATTGTTGCGAATGGACCATCACTGGACAAAAATATCGAAATATTAAAAAAGATTAAGGATAAAGGTCTTATCATAGCAGCGGGCTCTGCGGTAATACCTTTATTAAAGGAAGAAATTAAACCTGATGCAATGTGTATATTAGAACGAACCGAGCAAGCTTTTTTACATCATTTTAGAGGCATAGAATATCCAGAGGAATTAGTCTTACTTGGTTTAGCAATAATTGATAAGCGAAATTATCAAACTTTTCAAGGACCAAGGATTCCAATATTTCGCTCAAGGGAAGCAATGAATAGATGGGTTAACCGTTTAATTGGAGATGAATCTTGTCTAAGCGGTGGTTCTAACGTATCACATCTTGCGTACGAGGCTGCTATATACATGGGTGCCAATCCTGTAATATTTGTAGGTCAAGATTTTGCCTTTGCTCCAGATGGAGCTCACCATAGTAAAAGGTCACGTTATTACGAAGGAAGTTCCCAAAGCTATTATGACAAAAATAAGGTAGTGAATGTTGACAGTAATGACGGTAAATCAATTGCTTCAACACCTTTGTGGACGTTCTTTAGAAAAGGCCTTGAAGAAATGATAATGAATACCCCCCACATAACAGTCATTAATGCAACAGAAGGTGGTGCGCAGATTAACGGTACAACTTGTATGCCACTTATGGAAGCTATTGAAATATATTGTAAAAAGCCGTTGAAAAAGAAACTCTATACAATTGTTTCTGAAAGTAAAGAAACAATCAACTTAAAAGACAGAATGATTAGATTACATGATCTGGCTGATGAACTATATAAATATACAAATGAAATGAAGAGTTTATTACATTCAACTCAAAAAGGAATGAAAAGATGCCACGAAATTTTAAACTTATGTAAAAAAGAGACTAGAATTCCTTTAAAAGAGCTTGAAGAGGTATTGGATAAAAACCATATAGATCTTCAGCAGTTTTTTTCAAATGATTTGTTCGTTTATTTTTTTCAACAGATAATGTATACCGGTTACGATGATTTAAATAGGCTAGGCAATATTCAAACTGTAGAAGGTGCAGTAAAAGCTCTGAAAGTACAATCTAACTGGTTCAAGAGATTAGAGATCATAGCAGAAAGCCTTGTTGAGAGCTTTAGAGAAGCACAAAAGAAGTTATAAATATAAATATATTTTAGCTTAATTTAGAAGGGTAGCTCAAAAAGCGGTTGGAGAGATTCTATCTACTGTATAAACGCAATGCTGTCTTATATACAAGATATAAAGAGTGTGAGGTTTGCTCTTTTAGGTTATCTTTACAATAAGGATAAGGGGACAAATTTAAACTATGAAGGACTGCGGTATGGGGTGTTTTCGCCGATTACTGATTTGCTCATATGCCCTGCCCAAGAAAATGGAAGGAAGATATTTAAATCGTTGAACTTACCTATTCAGCATTGTCGTGCTGATATTATCAGTAGCCCAAGTCAATCACAATTCACTACTGTAACTTCACCCTCAATAATAAATGAGGGTGAAGGATTAAACTATAAGTTGTGTACTGGAAACCATCAATGGAAATAGAAATAACTCAATTAGGATTCACCCTTTTGAAAATTATGACTTCTTTTTCATAGGGAAAAGTGGATATATCCGGATCTTTTTATCGTCTCATTTTCTTCACCTAAGTAAAAATCTATTAATATAGTGCGATCTTCAATGTTATATATGCTATGCCATAATGTTCGTGTAGGACATTGTGATTCTCTTAAGTGAGAATGGTCATGAAAAGAGACTTGTTGATTTACATTTTTAATAAAATCTATGGAATAAGGGGCTTTATTTCTCTTGACATTTTCTTTTATATTACAGAATCGGTTATACATAGATAATCGATCATCAGTATCGGGAAATTGTGACTCGGACTGATACTTGTACAATGGGAAATTAGTAACTACTTGGGGATGGTTCTTATCACCATCAAATGTAAATTCTTTATTACGTCCGTGAGATTGTTCCCAAACAAATGAGTTGCCATGTTTATCAGCGATGAGGAAGTGCAAGGGATAGAGAGTATAATAGTGTTTATTCATATACAGTGCTTTCTTTGCCTCTTCAATGTTGGCACATGTATCTAACAACAGTCTTAGTATTTGTAATTCATTCAAACCAACTTGAGGTTGATAGGTTGGCTCTATAGGGTAATGAGAAATCGCATCATCATCAGCTAATAACGTAACAACAAGACCTTCTGAGTTTATTCCATCAAGTACTCCACTTAACATATCATATCCCGACACACATAAAGAAGAATAGCCTTCGTCTGGATGCAGTTCAAGAATGTAAGGGTTTGCGAAAGCTGGTTTTTCGTCATCAGCTGGTATTTCCCCAGATATAGTTCCAGTTGCAAAGTCGAAGTTACGACTTACGATTGGGCTTCCATTTTCCGTAGTTGTTGGAGGATAAAATACAACTGAACAGCCAGGTAATCCAGACGAATAAACGAAGGAAGAAAAATCATAGCTATTGTCTTCAACGTTTACATTACTGAAATAATCAGTCGCTCCTTGTATTCGGTCAAGTAAGATAGGATAATTATTTTTAAAATATTCTAGCTGATATTTGTATTTTGTAGTTGCGGGATAAGGTAGGGCACGATGATTATTATACCCAATCTCAGCTAGCTTCTTTCCAATATAAAAATTTGAACCTTTTATCTTTACATGACGAACTTCCATAAACTCACTTAGACTTCCTGTAATTACTTTTTCCTCGAAAAACATGACTATCCCTCCTGTTAAAATATGATGTAATTTTTTTCAAAAAGGTTGTTGATTTTTAATAAAACAATTTACATGCAGATAACTAAAATTCATGTCATCTTTTATTCTTTATAATCTTATAAAACCACTTCTAGCTGATCTAATTTGGTATGAAAAGTCTTTAGTTATGAATGAGCCTTGGTTCGTGAAGCACTTATACTTGTTGTTTGTTGGCCCCGCAAGGAGAAGCTTACAATTCCTCCAAGTAAAATCATTGCAATTCCAGCTATTAAAAATACACCTCCAACTCCTATCATACTTGCTATTAAAGCTCCCAATGCTGGAGAAATGACGATAAATGCATTAATGATGGCGTTACCTATACTGGAAACCCGGCCCATGACATGCTGTGGGGTCGTTTTTTGAAGTAAGTAGCCATAACATATGGTAATCACTGCTACACATATTCCAATCATTAGCCATATCAACAGCCAAAACAGTAATGAAGGGGGGATATAACCTATACCGCCCACTCCGTTTAGTGTAATTAACACACCTAACAACACAGCAGAGGAACACATCAATACTTTCTCATTGATTTTTTTACCTAGACGACTAATGATAATTGAACCAATGATACTTCCAAGTCCGATAACACTGCTAAAAATAGCATAAATTGATTCACTGAAGCCGAAGCTTTTTGCTAACAGAACACCTATACTATCGAATAGGAAAATGATGAAAAATACAGCTCCGTTAAAAGAGATTAAGAATATTAATAATTTGTTTGTAACGACATATTGCAGACCTTCTTTTAACTCGTTAATCAAAATTTGTATTGAATTCACCGTTTGTTTTTCATGAACCTTTTCTTCTACTCGGCTGTGCCTCATTTTAGGTAGTTTTAGTAAAAATATTGCTGAAAGCAAAAATGTAATTGAATCAAGTACAAATGCAGTTTGTGGAGTTGAAACAGCTAAAACAATCGCACCAAGAGAAGGACCAATCACCCTAGAAAGATTGAGTGACAGCTGACTTAGCGCATTTGCTTGAAGAAGCATATCATCTGGAACAATTTGTTTAATCGCACTTTGTCTTGCTGGATCAAATAATGCATTAAAAAAGCCTTTTATAGCTACTAGAATAATGACGACATAAGCATTCGGGGCAAATACTAAGCAAAAAACAACTAAGGCTCGGATGAGGTCACTAGTAATCATGACTAATTTCTGAGGAAGTCGATCAGCAAACACTCCAGCGACTGGACCGAATAAAACCCACGGTAAGCCAAATGCAATTGACAATAATGCGAGATAATAAGGACCTAGCTCCCAATGGTAGGCAAACAAAGCGAAAAGTGCAGTTAAATCGAATAATGTTCCTAAATCTGATACGACTTGAGCAGAAAATAACGCTCTAAACTGCTTGTTTTTAAGTGGGCTGAATAAGTTTGTTTTCATCTTTCAATCTCCTCCCTTTAAAATTAGCATTTTATTCATTGAGGGTGCTATCGTAAATATCCTTTGAATTTACTGGTGCAAAAAGGAGCAATGCCTGTGGGATAAGAGCCTTCCATATAATGCCGTCAGGGGGATCAATAATTGTTACACGAATCCCATTTAAAAATTGGAAATAAGATGTTGCTACGATTTCAGGATTCAACGTATGTAGCTCACCTTGTTTTTGTCCTTCTATAATGATTGGCTCCAGTGCGTCGATGACGTCATGGAAAAAAGAATCTAATTGCTCGAATATTTTTGGAAACCTTTCATGTTGCCCTAATACATACTGAACTAAGCGTAAATGGGTTTCCTTTTGAGAAAAGGTAATAACATGCTCTTTAACCATTTGTTTAAGATGTTCTAAGGGAGTTTGATCTTTGTTAATTTGACATAAAAACAGCGGCTTGATTTCATTTAACGGTTCTAATACCGCGGCCTCAAATAGTTGCTCCTTATTTGGAAAATATGTAAATACAGTTCCGAAACTCACTTCCGAACCTTTGGCGACAGCTGCAATTGTTGTTTCTGAATAGCCATTTTTCGAGAAGAGGGTGATAGCTGCATTTAAAATTCTTTGTCGTTTTTCTTCACGTAGTTGTTCCTTCTTAGATAATTGTTTAGACATAATTAGACCTCACATTCATTGATTGATTAATCAATCAAAATTATAACATGTATACTTTAGTAATAAAAGAATAATTTGTAAAAAATATTTATGTAGAATAAATCCCTTTTTAATAGGGTATTTTCACACTAATTGCTGCATGTAATAAGTAGCATCTTTTCTCCTCTAAAAACTATACACATCAGTTACTTAAATTTAAGTGAAAAAAGCAACAAAGTTTAAGCAAAGGGTCTTCTGAGATATCTAACAATAGCGCCTTTCAAACAATAAAACACCTTCATTGTGTGGCTTCAGTGTTTGTCACCGAACATCGGGTATCATTAGCATATCTTATTGGAAACAATTTGCAATTGATAACGAACGTATATTCGGTTAAGATATTGAATATAATAATACGAACATATATTCCTTTAGGGGTGTTATATTTGATCGATTATAGCAAAATGCCTCACCATAACATCTTATGTATTGATATGAAAAGCTTTTTTGCAAGTTGTGCAGCAGTACTATTGAATTTAGATCCACTTACATGCTACTTAGCGGTTGTTGGTGATACAGAAAGACAGGGGAGTGTTGTTTTAGCAGCTTCACCACGCTTGAAGAAGGAATTTGGTATTAGAACAGGGTCGCGTTTATTTGAAATTCCTAAGGACCCGCGAATTGTAATCGTCAATCCAAAGATGCGCACATACTTACGTATATCAATGGAACTTACTAAGTTATTTCAGCGCTATGTGCCGGGAGAAGCAGTCCATACGTATAGCGTTGATGAGAGTTTTTTACAAGTGGATGGTACTGAGAAGCTATGGGGTGATGCAGAAACGACAGCTCAAAAATTAAAAAAAGATATAGAGAGAGAATATGAAGTTCCGTGTGCAATTGGTATAGGACCAAATATGCTTATGGCAAAATTATGCTTGGATTTAGAGGCGAAAAAAACAGGGATTTCCCGATGGACGTATGATGATGTGAAAACAAAACTTTGGCCGCTTTCACCACTTAGTCAAATGTGGGGAATTGGTGGAAAAATGGAAAAAAAATTAAACAGGATAGGAATATTCTCAGTAGGGCAGCTTGCTAATTATTCCCTCAAGCAACTTGAACAAAAGTTTGGCATTATGGGAAATCAGCTATATTATCACGCGTGGGGTGTTGACTTTTCAGAACTTGGCGCACCCTTCCTGCAAGGACAAATTAGCTTTGGAAAAAGTCAAATTTTATTACGAGATTATCCAGATCCGACAGATGTAAAGCGAGTAATATTAGAAATGTGTGAGGAGGTGGCAAGAAGAACTCGCACAGCTAAAAAGGTCGGAAGAACGGTTAGTCTAGGTATTGGATATAGTAAAGATGAATTTGGTGGCGGATTTTATCGTTCAAAAACAATTGAAGAACCAACAAATATTACAATGGACATATACAATGTTTGTGTTGAGCTATTTCAAAAGCATTATACAAATAAAACAGTACGAAAAATCTCAATTGCACTGTCCAATATTGAGGATGATCTAAATATGCAACTATCACTGTTTGAAATGAATAAACCGAAGCAGCAAGCACTCGGCTACTGTATGGATGAAATCAGGAGGAAATATGGCTCAAATGCAATTTTGCGAGCAGTTTCATATACGAATGCAGGGACAGCACGTCACCGCAGCACACTAGTAGGAGGCCATAAGCAATAGGAAAAGCGAGCCGACTGTTCAGTCTCGACAAGCACAGGAAGCATTACATATGAAGGCGCTTTTTGCCTTCGAATGTAATGGTGAAGTGACTCGAGGGACTAGGAGGCGCAGCTGGACAATAGGAAAAGCGAGCCGACTGTTCAGTCTCGACAAGCACAGGAAGCATTACAAATGAAGGCGCTGTAACTAGTTTAAAAGGAGAGTGATAAAAGTGATTCGAGACCGTGGAACAATTAAATGGGTATCAATGATGCTCCCTGAACATACAAAGCTGTTAAGGGAGTTAGAAAAAAATCAGCATAGAGCATCAAAGCCGTTGCTAGATGAGCAACGGCTAGAGGAGTTGAATGAAATGATTCATATCGGTATAGCTGGAAATCAAACATTATCTTTTTCCTATTATCAAAATCATGTGATAAATACTGTTGAAGGTAATATTCATTTTATAGACCACATTAACAAAACCGTACGCATCATGGATATGGTTGAAAAAATCCATGATGTACAGTTTGTTAATATTGTAGACATTCAGCCTTTGTAAATGAAAAATACTAAAAAAGAAAGTATAGAAAAAAATTTCGAGAATAAACGATAAATAGTTCTATAGAGGGAATGGAATTAAACTAATTGAGGTGTAAAAGGTATACTTCTACCCTCTTCGGAGCTTTGCATGGCTAACTCAATTATGCGGATAGTATTACATGCTTGCTCACCGGTTACGATTAGTGGCATGTCATTTACAATTGAATCATAAATATTGTTGTAGAAATTCATGTAATTTCCCTTCATTGTTTCAATTTTCCCTTTGTAATGCAGCTCGTTAAGATCAGTGTTTAGGGTGCCCCAATGATCTTCCTTTTCTATTCCATACATCATATTTGTAGGCATCATGCCATTTTTTAATTGTTCCTCTTGTGGGTCCATCTCATATTTAACAAAAGAACCGTTTGTGCCGTGAATGATAAAACGAGGCCCTGGTTCTCTTACTAACATGCCAGCTTTTAGTAAAATCTTGAGGTTATCGTAATCTAATTTGAGATCAAAAGAATCAATTGTTTGAGAAATAGGTCGTTGAATTCGGACGTCAGCGGTCACAGTATGAGGATACCCGAATAATGTGATTGCTTGGTCGATTAAGTGAGAGCCTAAATCATACAAAATACCTGATCCTGGTCTATTGTCTTCTCGCCAGGAGCCTTTTAAAAAATTTCGGTAACGATCGTAGTGTGACTCAAATTCGACAACATGACCAAGTAGATTTTGTTGAATGATTTGGTTTATAGTTAAAAAATCACCATCAAAGCGGCGATTGTGATATACACTTAACACTCGATTTTGTTTGTTTGCTAGTTTAGCTAATTGTGTTGCTTCTTCAGAGGAAATTGTAAAAGGTTTTTCGACAACCACGTGTTTATTTTTCAGTAATGCTTTCTTTACCATAGGATAGTGGAGCTCATTAGCCGTAGTAATGATAACAAGATCAATTGCTTTGTCTTCAAGCAGTTCATCGAAGTCACGAACAACTTCTGTGTATGGGTACAGTTCCTTTGAATGACTTTTCGTTCGTTCAACGACTTTTGTTAATTGCAGGTTTGGGTGAGAATGAACAAATGGGGCATGAAATACTTGTCCAGAAAACCCAAAACCAACGAGACCAACATGTATGGTTTTGTTCATTATTTTTCCTTCTTTCTTTTGGAATGGTTGTAGTATACACATTTTATGTGTGGTCGTAAAGGAGTAATGGAAAGCTAACATGACTGGGAATTAACTTTCCATCTCTTTTGAGGTTCAACTATGTTATTTAAGTCCCTTTTCGTAAGGTTGTTTTCGCATTGATTGTTGCTATACGTTCTAAGGTTTAAGCACGTATACATCTAGTATTCGTGGCAGCTTTACTACTTTTACATTATTAAGCTCTAAAAAAACTCATCATATTATCCATTTTTTTAATAAAAATAGCAACAAAGTTTACGAAAAGAGCCTTTCGTACTTTGTTGGTTATCATGTCGTTTTACTCATAAGTCATCGTTAAATAGAAGAAATGATGCCACGAAATCTAGCGTTCGTGGCATTTTTCTACTTTTACAATTATTATGCTTTCATAATACTCATCATTCTGGCCATTTGTAGTAAACAATGTTTATAAAAATAGCCTTTACTGTTGTAAGTTTACTCAGCTCGAACAGAAGATTCGAACTTATCTTTATGAGATCCGTCACAATATGGAGCCTTACTCGATAAGCCGCACCGGCATAAAGAATAAGCTTGCTTCGTTTCAAAACTGTTACCATCCCCATCAATTAATTCAATGTTACCAGTTACTCGTAATGGTCCATTATCTAACACTTTAATTCGAACATCAGACATGTTTTTCTCTCCTTTAATTGGATATTTTTAATAAAGATCAAAAAAACTCAACTTCATTACTATGAGAATATGCAAATAAATGAGCTTGTATACAAAATATGAGTATATCGTATGGTAATATGCTAAAATGATAGGAAAACTTATAGGGAGTAGGATCAATTTGAAAATTACATTTACAAAAAAAGCAATAGATCATATAGAAACTAAAATGGAACAAAGTAAATTGTTAAAGCTTGCTTATGACACAGAAGGGTGTGGCTGTGTAGTTAGTGGTGTATCGGCATTGTGGATTGTTGATAAAGCAAATGATGATGAGATAAAAGTCGATACGAATTTTATACCATTGCTAATTGATCAATCAAAAACAGTTTTTTTTGATGAGGAGATGACGATTGATTTTACAGAGAATGCAAACTGTTTCATGCTCAAAAGTCCAAGCCAAATCTTAAATCCACGGATGAGCTTAGTAGAGATGGATGAATAGCAAAGCTATAATGATTCATGGCGCTTTTTAATTATCGAGTTTATACTGCGCTAAAAATTCGTCAAGAACTTGTTCGTAAGCTGTTTTATTCTCTGCTAAAGACAATGCATGTGATCCATTTTGAGCTAGAAATAGCTTTTTGGGTCCTTTTTTTTGTTTGTATAGACTTTTAGTCATTTCAGGTAAAATATAGTCATCCTTTTGACTATGAATAAACAGAATTGGTTGTGTAATATTTTCTACGATAGAAATGGGGGATATGTTCTTTAAGGAGTACCCCTCTCGCCATTGTAAAAATAGGTTTGTCAAAGGTATAAACAGCTGTTTAGGAAGGTTAACCGACTTTTTTACACGGTAGACTAACTGTTTCTCGAAATCAGAGAAAGGACAATCTGCTATGTAGAAATCTGCTCCATCCTTAACCATGTCAGCATATAATAGTACCGTTACTGCGCCCATTGATTCTCCGTGTATACCAATCATACTATTATGGTCGACACGCTGTTTTAACCAGTTAACAACTTCAGCGAGGTCATGCTTTTCGTAATACCCGTAGCTTGTTGTTTTTCCACCGGATTCACCGTGACGGCGATGATCATATGCAAGAACATTCCAACCTCTCTCTAAAAATACATCCATATATTTAATAGAATTCACTTTATTCACGGTTACTCCGTGACAAAATATCATATACTTATTTGCTTGGTGTGGTGCAATAAGCCAACCGTGGATTTTGTAGTTGTATTTTGATTGTATCTCAATCTTTTGACAAGGCAGTTGTGCGAAAGCTTCAGGTTTAAAGCGACCTTCATTTACTTCGCGGTTATATAGCTCATCATCATCTTTCTTTTGAATATAGATAATTTGATTAGTTAGTATAAATCCAGTAATTACGATAATGGTAAATAACGCTCCAATAAAAATGAATAGTGTTATCATAAAGTGCTTTCCCCTTAAAGAGTTATTTATTTTCATTATACCATTAGGTCATAAACATCTGGATGGAAAGATGGTCGGGGAGTATGTGTTAATTGAATTTAGGTCACTTCACCATTTCAGCAGGTGACAAATACTTCTTTATAGGTGATTCAAGAGCTTGTTGGCATATTGATGAAGGAACCTCACCGTAGCTTAGCTTACAAGGCGTTGACTACGGTGGATTTTAAGTTGCTTGTCTTATGATTTGGAATTTTGGCGGTTCGTAGGGTGTGTTGCTTTTTCCATCTCTTCGACAGACATCACAGCATTCGTTGTGTCAGAACTTTGCTTACCTTTTTGGCCACGTGTTTTTGGTTGTTTTGGCATAGATAGAAAAGTCTCCTTTACTAAATTTATTATTCAAATAGTATGGTGAGAAAAATATCAAGATCTTATACCAATATAGTAGTAAAAAAATTATAGCAGTGTTTTTTGTACAATATCGTCATAGTTGCTGTTTAAGGATTTCGTTAAAAATGGGCGAATAACATTGAGGGATTCAGTTAGTTTAGTTAGCTCAATGTTCGTATTAATGCCCATTTGATGCATCATAAATACGACATCTTCTGTAGCTACATTGCCAGTTGCCCCCTTAGCAAACGGACATCCTCCTAACCCACCTACAGATGTATCGAAACGTATAGTACCAGCTTGGAGTGCTGCATAAATATTTGCTATCGCCATTCCGCGTGTGTCATGAAAATGACCGGTGAGTAGTACATGAGGAAATCTTGCTTTCAATTTGGTAAACAATGAAAAAACTTGTTGTGGATTAGCCATTCCAATCGTATCGGCAACACTTAATTCATCTACTCCAGCATTGACAAAATGACCACATAATGACATGACATCCGCCTCAGAAATTTTCCCTTCATAAGGGCAATAAAATGAAGTGGATATACATGCACGTACAAAATAGCCTTTTTCTTTTAACTCATGAATAAGCGGAATTAACTCTGTGACGCTTTCAGCTGTCGTTTTATTAATATTTTTTTTGTTAAACGTGTTACTGATCCCGACAAAAACGGCAACATGTTTACATGAAGTTTTGTAAAGCCGGTCAACCCCTTTTTTATTTGGGGCTAACACAAAGTGCCGTTTCGTTGTATCTAAGCAAGATGAAATTATGTCCTCGGCATCTTTCATTTGTGGTACCCATTTTGGTGAGACGAACGAAGTTAGTTCCATTTCATGAATACCAGCCTCCATTAAGCTATGAATAAACTGAATTTTTTTTTCAGTAGGAATGAGGGCATTTTCATTTTGTAGCCCATCACGTGGACCGACCTCAATGATTGTGACTTGATCAGGTAATTGCATAATCATATCCTCCTTCATTTAATAGAAGAAAACGCTTACCTATATTCTATTAAATATTTGAATATTTCGGCAACAATTAAACTAATTTCTAGTAAGATTGCGAATGTCCATATGCTATAATATTGACACACAATGAAGAACGGGAGTGATCAAAATGAAGAAAAATAAACATAAAAAACAGCATAAACAAAAGAGTCATGATGATGCATTAAGTGTAAAAGACCGACTTAATTCTTCACTTTTTCAACAATTACAAGAAAAAAAGAATGAATTAGCGATGGAAGAGAAAAAAAGACAAGAAGATGAAGAAAACAGAAAACGAGAAGAACGTCGTCAACGTGAAAAGAACAAATCCTTTGAAGAACTATTAAATGAAAGTAATTTAAATTGGGATGACTATAAATAGATGAATTGGTAGACGTTTCTTTACTCATAATCTACCAAATTTATAGGAGGCTAAGGTGAGAAAGGTTGAAGTACATTGCTATAATTCAGACTGGAGTCGGCAATTTGACTTGGAGAAACAAGCATTAATACATATTTATCAAACCCTAGCTGCTAGTTATCATCATATCGGCAGTACATCAATTCCAAATATGTCGGCTAAGCCAATTATCGATATAATGATTGAAGTCGACGACCTAGGATTGGTAGATAGTTTAAATGGTTTAATGGAAAAGATTGGATATGAAGCAAGAGGAGAAAATGGCGTTGAGGACCGTCGTTACTTCCAAAAAGGCGGTAACCATCGAACACACCACGTACATGTATTTCCAACTGGCCACCCACAAGTTTTACGTCATATTATCTTTCGAGATTATCTTATTAACCACTCGGATGAGGCAATGGAATACGCAACTTTAAAGGAGCGACTAGCAACACAATACGCAAACGATATTGCTAGTTATATTGCTGGGAAGGATGCCTTTATTAAAGAAATTGATCGTAAAGCAGCGAAATGGTACAGCAATAATCGATAAGAGATTGTCTAATATAGTTGTTTACAGTAAAGCAGGCAAAGATGGTTTATACGTATTTCTTTGCCTGCTTTTCGCATGTTAATTTGTGTAAGAAAATTGTACCAACTTATCGATGTAGCTCATATTTGTTAGTTTTAGTAACCTCTTGTATTTTTGAATACTGTGAATTTGTTAATCCTATTGTTTTTGCACCTTCAACATTTTCAATAAGTTGTTCGATTCTACTCGCGCCTGGTATAACAGTTGCTACTTCAGAGCTATGTAAACAATATTGAAGCGCAATTTCAGTTAAGCTGCGGTTGTTACAAATAGCCGTTACTTCACTTCGAACATGACTTAGTTCTTCATACGTATAATGAAGGTATCCTTTCTCTAAAACTTTTTTCCCTGCGTTCATAAGCGGTTTTTCAGTTAAGATTCCTTTTGCAAGTGGACCGCGTGCAATGACATGAATATTGTTTTTCTGCAACATTGGGAATAATTCTTCAGGACGGCGGTCTAGTACGCTGTATTGCATCATTACACTAACGATTGATGACTTATTGACGAATTCTCGAATAACATTTGGTCGGATCGAGGATATCCCATATTGACGAATGACTCCTTCCCGCTTCAACTGTTCGAAGGCGTCGATTGTATCATCAATATGATCTTCTATCGTCCCACCATGTAACTGATATAAATCAATATAATCTGTTTGAAGTCTACGTAAGCTGTCTTTCACAGTCTCTATAATATATTGTTTAGAAGCATCCCAGTACCAGCCATCTTTGTTATCAGTCCAACGGTTTCCGACTTTCGTTGCGAGAATAATATCATGCCGCCTATTTTTTAATGCTTTACCGACTATTTCTTCATTTACTCCAAAATCATATAAATCAGCTGTGTCAAAAAAATTGATACCAAGATCGAGTGCGTGATCAACAATTGATTTTGCGTGCTTTTCATCTGTACCCAATGACATACAACCTAGGCCAATTTCACTAATGAATAAATCTGAATAACCTACTTGTCTTTTGTTCAATTGCTTTTCCCCCTTGAACTATATGCTTAATCGACTGAATGTTACGTGACGTACTACTTCTTATTGAACTTTTCATACCACGTCCAAGAATTTAGCCCTTTTAAACAGTCTAACAATATTGTAACTTGACAGAATGGGTAAGCTCAAATATGTTGAAACTATATATATTTAATGAGTTTGTTCAATATTTTTCTGAACTTTTGAACAACATCTTAAAGGGGGAATAGAAATGAATCGAGAAGCACTACTCATTATTGATATGAGTAATGATTTTGTGTCAGATAAAGGAAATTTAACAGTTGGTAAGCCTGCACAACAAATCGTTGCAAATATAATTAAGGCGGCTGATGATTTTATTGCTAATGATCAAGTAGTTGCAATTTGTATGGATGCACATGAAGAAAATGATGCACATTTTGAATTGTGGCCAACGCATAATGTGAAGGGTACATGGGGGCAGGAACTATTTGGTGATTTAGCCGAATGGTTTGAGGAAAATAAAAATCATCCAAATGTTGTATACATCCCGAAGCCTGAATATGATGCATTTTATGACACAGGACTGCATGAAGAGTTGCAAAACAGAAATGTAAAAAAAGTGCACGTCACAGGTGTCTGTACAGATATTTGTAATTTTTTAACTGCTTACGGTGCATATGCACGAGGATATCAAACGGTTGCACATCGTGATAAAATGGCAACTTTTACAGAGAATGAAGATACGTTTGTAACACATATGGAAACAGTGTTTAAGACTGAAATAAGGTAAAGGGAGAAATCATGAATCATTTAAAGGAAAAAACAATAAAAAAAAATAAACTGTTTACTGGGAAAATTATTGATTTATACGTAGAGGATGTAGAATTACCGAACGGTAAAACGAGTAAGAGAGAAATAGTAAAACACCCTGGAGCCGTTGCTGTAATTGCTGTAACGAGTGAAAATAAGATTGTCATGGTACAGCAATATCGGAAACCATTAGAACGTGTTCTTGTAGAAATACCGGCAGGCAAATTGGAACAAGGGGAAGAACCAATTGAAACAGCCAAAAGAGAATTAGAAGAAGAGACAGGTTATACTGCTCACAAGTTAACTCATTTAACATCATTTTACACTTCACCGGGTTTTGCAGATGAACTTGTTCACCTTTATGTTGCAGAAGGTTTAATAAAATTAGAGATAAAAGCACAATTAGATGAAGATGAATTCGTTGATGTAATTGAGTTAACGTTAGATGAAGCATTAGCTTATATGTCGGAAAAACGAATATATGATGCGAAAACAGCCTATGCTGTTCAACATCTACAAATGAAGCAATTAGCTGAAAATAGTAACAACTAATGGAAGGAATGTGACTCCTACACGATGCAACAATATTATGTCGATTTACATATTCATCTCGGAAGGACAAACTCAGGTAAGCCTGTAAAGATCACTGCATCAAAAACAATGACGTTACCAACTATATTACATGAAGCCTTAAACCGTAAAGGACTTGATATGGTTGGTATCATTGATTGCCACGTTCCAGAAGTACAAAATGAGCTTGACGACCTTTTAAGTGAAGGAGAAATGACTGAACATGTAGAAGGGGGGCTTTGCTATAAAAATCTTACAGTAATACTTGGGTGTGAAATTGAAGTGTTTGATGAACATTGTAAAGGACCAGTTCATGTTTTAGTGTATTTTCCAACATTAGCAAAGATAAAAGAATTTACACGTTGGTTAAAGTGTAGATTGAGAAATATTACGCTAAGTACACAAAGAATGTATGGAACGGCTGTTGAATTACAGCAAAAAGTTAAATCAATGTCGGGGTTATTTATTCCAGCACATATTTTTACTCCCTATAAAAGCTTGTTCGGAAAAGGTGTAGCTTCTTCTTTAACGGAAATTTTCGATCCAAAATTAATAGATGCTGTAGAGCTTGGTTTAAGTGCAGATTCGTACATGGCAGATCAAATAATTGAGTTACATAACTATACGTATTTATCTAATTCAGACGCCCATTCTGTAGGGAAAATTGCTCGAGAGTACCAAGTGATTCAGATGAAAGCACCAACTTTTCTAGAATTGAGAAAAGCCCTACACAATGATAACAATCGTGCGGTTGTTGCTAATTACGGGCTTGATCCAAAGCTAGGAAAATATTATCACGCAGTATGTGAAAAGTGCTTCGCAACTATAGGGCTTGGAGAGGGATGTTGTGTGAAATGCGGGCATAAGAAGATAATTAAGGGTGTTTATTATCGTTTAAAGGAACTAAAAAACACAAATTCAAAGCGAGAAAATAGACCTAGCTATATCCACCAAGTTCCACTTGAGTTTATACCTGGAATTGGCAAGAAGACATTGCAAAATTTACTTGATCATTTTCAAACTGAAATGGCGATTATACATCAAATTCCAGAGAAATCATTGCTTCGTGTTGTCAATCGATCAATTGTTAATTCTATTATGAATGCAAGGAACGGTACTCTTTCTGTAGAAACAGGCGGTGGAGGAAAATACGGCAGAGTAAAATAAGGAGAGATTGACGTTAGCTAAAATGTCAAGATATGTGAATCATAGTAGCTAGTGCCACGTATGTTTATATTATACTAGCTTTTCAAGGAGGCACATATCTATGAATCACATAAGCACAAAAACATCTAATACTTTACTCGTATTATCATTAATAATAATATTCTCGAGCTTTATTATCCCTATACTAATTGTTGGGATTATCCAACCGTTACTGATTAATTACGATCAAGGGTATTGGTATTACTCGCCAAATATAACAGCTTATTTATGGATATTTATAGCAGCGATCTTCTTAGGTCTCGGCCTTATCTTATATTACACTTTAGAGAGAAAACTTGGGGATACAATTAAAATAAAAATAATATCATCACTTATTGTACTTAGTTCAATTCCTTGTTATTTATTTGGTATGAATGATTACACATATATGACTCACGATACTATAAAATTTAATGCACCACTGTCAATGAAAGAAACAGAATATAAGTGGGATGAAGTAACGAAAGCACAAGTAATTTACAATAATGATGGCGTAAGGGTATTACACTTAGAATATGAAAATGACTTAGAATTTGAGATAGATGCAAGAAAGTACTATAAAAATGGTATTCTTATTAGAAAGATACTTGATCGTAACGGGATCAAGGTAGAGTATCCAAGTTAGTATACATGTTAATGATTAATTAAAAAAACAATCCTTTTAGTGAGAAAGGATTGTTTTTTTATTTGTAAATCATGTTATAAAATATAACATACATTGTAATATTTAATTGCTTTTTAAAAGTATGATTTCAAATTATGTTATAAAATGTGACATAAAAATAGTGACAACGATCATAAATTATGGCATAATTACAATTATTAAAAAAACACTGAAAATTAAATGTTGTAAATGTTATAAAATGTAACATAGATTTACAGTGTCTAAATAGATATTAAATCAAGGAGTGATAAAATGAACGAAAATATTTACGAAGGAAACAAAAAGATTTTACTTATGACTACCTTTGCCTTTTTCTTATCATTTGTTGTTTGGTTTAATATGGCCCCCTTTAATACGACCTTAATGAAGGTGCTACAGTTAACAAAAGAACAGATTACAGTTTTAATGACAATTAATGTAGCATTAACTATTCCAGCAAGAATCATTATTGGCATGTTAGTCGATCGTTTCGGACCAAGGAAAGTATACTCTTCACTACTAATTGTTATGAGTATACCGTGTTTTGTGTTTGCCTTTGGTACTTCTTTTTGGCAGTTATTTATAGCTCGTGCCTTTTTAGGAATTATCGGAGCTGGCTTTGTTATAGGAATAAGAATGGTTTCTGAATGGTTCCCCCAAAAACAACTAGGCCTAGTAGAAGGGATATACGGAGGATGGGGAAATTTTGGTTCAGCAGCTGCAGCATTTAGTTTACCGATCATTGCTTTATGGATTGGTGGAGATGACGGCTGGAGATATGCGATTGGGTTAACTGGGTTACTTAGTTTAATATACGGGTTTATCTATTATCGATCGGTGCAAGATACACCTGCAAAAAAGGTATACCAGATTCCAAAGAGGTCTGGTGCGATGGAAGTAACTAGCTATAAGAGTATGATTGGACTCATAGTGATGACTCTACCGTTGTATGGAGTACTTGGTTTGTTAACGTGGAAACTCAAAAATGTGAATTTTATAGGTGCAAATATTGCCTTAGTAATATATATCGTTTTAGCTGTTTTATATTTATTTAATGTCTATAAAATATGGAGTGTAAACAAACACCATTTAAAAACTGGGGTACCTAAAGAAGAACAGTATTCTTTTAAACAAGTAGCCATATTAGATTTTGCCTACTTAATTACATTTGGTTCTGAATTAGCTGTCGTTTCGATGCTCCCGATGTTCTTTGAAGAAACATTTAATTTAACTGTTGCACAGGCTGGAATGATTGGTGGGAGCTTTGCTTTCATGAATTTAGTGGCACGTCCAGGTGGAGGTTGGCTTAGCGATAAATTTGGCAGAAAAAAAACATTAATGGTCTTGCTTCTATGTCTTGGAGCAGCTTATATTGCTATGTCACAAATCTCTTCAAGTTGGTCACTTGTAGCCGCTGTTCTCTTAACGATGGTATGCTCATTCTTCGTTCAAGCTGGAGAAGGATCTGTATTCTCAATGGTGCCATTAGTAAAAAAGCGAATTACAGGTCAAGTAGCTGGGATGGTAGGCGCATATGGTAATGTCGGTTCGGTTATCTTCTTGACAGTTTTGAGCTTTCTCAACCCATCATTATTTTTTATGATTATCGGCATAGGTGCCTTCGCTTGTTTTATCGCAGCTTTCTTTCTTGTTGAACCTAAATTGGAAAATGAAGCAGTTGTTGGAGCGATGGAACCGAAACAAGAGGAGCTCGTTGGATAAGTTAATATTTCTATTGCTGTACAGTTTGCTTAGCTCCAGGTGCCTACGAATCGTGGTCGCTTAGACATTACACATGAAGGAAAAAAACTTCATGTACAATGTCTCCAGCGCTTGTCGGAAAGGTGCATACGCTTTTCTTAATGTTTTCGCTTTGATTGTAATTAACACATACACAACTAGAGTTTGTGACATTTTTTCTTATATAAAATGATGACTAAAATATAAAGTCACTTCTATAAGGTGTCTATTTGTTGGTAACAACAACAAAGTTTACAAAAAGAGCCTTTCTTAAAAAATAAAAACATCGGAGGGATACTTGTGCTGAATAAAAAGAAATTAGTTCTTATAGGTAATGGTATGGCAGGTGTTCGTTGTATTGAAGAGGTTATTAAGCTGAACCCTAATCAATTTGAAATTACGGTTATCGGTGAAGAACCACACCCTAATTATAATAGAATTTTACTTTCAACTGTGCTAGCAGGAGATACATCACTTGAAGACATTACG
The DNA here is from genome assembly GCF_051842895.1 of Cytobacillus sp. Hm23. Lineage (NCBI taxonomy): Bacteria > Bacillati > Bacillota > Bacilli > Caryophanales > Bacillaceae > Cytobacillus > Cytobacillus sp. Hm23. The sequence goes on along the minus strand of NZ_JBPXRQ010000005.1, from coordinate 30,415 downwards.
ATTAATGACTGGCAATGGTATAAAGAAAACAATATAGAATTGTTTACCGGTCAAAAAGTACAAGAAATTAACACGGCAACAAAATCAGTTATAACTGATAAGTTAATAGAAATTAATTATGATGAATTAATCATTGCTACAGGGTCTGTACCATTTATTCTTCCTCTTCCAGGCGCTGATAAAGAAGGAGTAACTGCATTCCGTGATATTAAAGATTGTGAAAGAATGATTAATGCTTCAAAAAATTATAAAAAAGCAGCCGTAATAGGTGGAGGCTTATTAGGCTTAGAGGCTGCAAGAGGTTTGTTGAATTTAGGTATGGAAGTTGATGTCATTCATATAGAAAAGTATTTGATGGAAAGGCAGCTTGATCCAAAAGCATCCAAACTACTTGAAGAAGAGCTTACGAAGCAAGGGATGAATTTTTTATTAGAGAAGCAAACGAAAGAGATCATTGGTGGAGATCGGGTAGAAGGGCTGCGCTTTGCTGACGGGACAGAAATTACTGCTGATTTAGTTGTGATGGCGGTGGGGATACGTCCGAATGTTGAACTAGCAAAAATAAGCGGTATAGAAACAAATAGAGGCATTGTCGTAAATGATTACATGCAAACGTCAATACCACATGTCTATGCTGTTGGAGAATGTGCTGAGCATCGAGAAGTTGCATATGGATTAGTTGCTCCACTATATGAACAAGGCCAAGTATTAGCTAATAAATTGCATGAGCTTGATGATAAAAAATATGAAGGTTCTGTCGTCTCAACAAAACTAAAAGTATCAGGTGTAGATGTTTTTTCTGCCGGAGAGTTCCAAGAAGATGTAAATGACAAGAGTATGCAAATTTACGATGAGTATAACAATATTTATAAAAAGGTCGTTATACGTGATAGCAAAGTAGTTGGCGCGGTATTATATGGTGATATTAATGATGGAACTAAGCTCCTTCAGATGATGCAAAAACAAACATTGATAAGTGAAATGGCTCCTTTATCATTTGTACAAGGACAAAGTAATGGAAGTGGAGAACAGTCAATCGTTGCATCTATGGAGATGGATGATCAAGTTTGTGGGTGTAATGGTATAACAAAAGGAATGATTGTTGAAGCAATAAAGTCAAATGGTTTAAGTTCTGTTTCAGAAGTTAAATCATGTACGAAAGCTGGAACTTCGTGTGGAGGTTGTTCACCTCTTGTTAGTGAGTTAGTGAAGGAAACGTTAGGAGAAAGCTTTGAGGAAACTGAACAAATACAGTCAATTTGTGAATGTACATCATTAAGTAGAGATGAGATTGTTGAAAATATACGGATGATGGGCTTAACTCATATCCGTGAAGTAATGAACGTGTTAGGCTGGCAATCCGATGAAGGGTGTTCGAAGTGTCGACCAGCTATAAACTATTATTTAGGGATGGTGCATCCAACGGAGTATGTAGACGAACTAGAATCTAGATTTGTAAACGAAAGAATGCATGCAAACATTCAAAAAGATGGAACATATTCTGTCGTTCCGCGAATGTATGGTGGTGTAACTAATGCAGAAGAGTTAAGGCGTATTGCAGACGTTGCAGAGAAATATGAAGTTCCGATGGTGAAGTTAACAGGTGGTCAACGAATTGATTTACTTGGGATTAAGAAAGAAGACTTGCCAAAGGTATGGGAAGAGTTGGATATGCCTTCTGGTTATGCATATGGGAAAGCGATCCGTACTGTTAAAACTTGTGTAGGTTCAGAGTTTTGTAGATTTGGAACACAGAACTCAACGCAGATGGGTATAGATCTTGAGAAAAAATTTGAAAGATTAAATACACCTGCCAAAGTGAAGATGAGCGTCTCAGCTTGTCCGAGGAATTGTGCAGAGAGTGCGATAAAAGATATTGGGATTGTTGGAGTAAGTGATGGTTGGGAGTTATATATCGGTGGTAATGGAGGTACTAACTTGCGTGCAGGTGACCTGTTATGTAAAGTGAAAACAGCCGATGAGGTTATACAATGGAGTGGAGCTATACTTCAATACTATCGTGAAACAGGGGAGTATGGGGAGAGAACTTCTGCTTGGGTTGAGAGAGTGGGTTTGACAGCGATTGGTGATGTATTGGCAAGTGAGGAAGTGCGTTCGTCATTAAATGAACGAATTGAGGTAGCTTTAGCTACACTAAAAGATCCATGGAAAGATGTCGTTAATGATGAAGATAAACAACATAAATTATATAACAGTTATTCGTTAACAACAGTTTAGGGGTGATATAAATGAATAAATTAGAGATCGCAAAATATAGTGAGTTGCCTCAAAGGGTAGGAAAATCAGTAAAGCTAAATAATACAGAAATCGCATTGTTTCGTTTATCTAATGGAGAAGTTTATGCTGTTGAAAATAAATGTCCCCATAACGGTGGCACATTAGCAGAAGGAATAGTGAGTGGTAATGTTGTCTACTGTCCTTTGCATGAGTGGAAAATATGTTTGGAAGATGGAAAAGTACAGCAACCAGATACAGGTTGCGTAAAAGTTTATGATGTTGAAGTGAAGAATGACAAAATTTTACTTACTGTGTAGGGTGGAATAAATGAACGATTTACTGAAACATTTTCGTGAAAAACAAAAACAACTAAATAATGAAAAAATAATGAATACCCAATGTCCGTATTGCAGTATGCAGTGTAGTATGCAATTGATTGAGGAACGTATCATTGAACGCATGAAATACAAGGTTGTTCCTAATAAAATGGATCCTACTTCACAAGGAAAGCTATGTATAAAAGGATTAAATGCACATCAACATGTGATTAATGATAAGCGAATTACGTCTCCAATGCTAAAGATAGATGGTGAATTTGTAAAAATCACATGGGACATGGCTTTAGAAATTATTAAGGAAAAATTCAAGAGTATTCAAGAAGAAGATGGGTTCGATGCTCTATCTGTGTATGGCGGAGGGTCATTAACGAATGAAGAAGCATATATGTTAGGAAAATTTGCTAGAGTGGCCTTGAAAACTAGACATATAGACTATAACGGAAGGTATTGCATGTCTTCGGCAGCAACTGCTGCTAACGATGCTTTTGGTATTGATCGTGGTATGACGAACCCCTTGTCAGATATTCCAATGACTAAATGCATCATTTTAGCGGGAACAAATATCGCTGAATGTCAACCTACGATCATGCCATATTTTCTAAAAGCCAAAAAGAATGGTGCGTTTATTATTGCTATTGACCCAAGGGAAACGGCTACAACCAAAATAGCAGATATACATTTACAATTAAAGCCAGGGACTGATTGGAGTTTAGTCAATGGGATGTTAAAGGTGTTGGTTGAAGAAGGATATGACAACGAGGATTTTATTGAAAATAGAACACATGGCTATAACGACCTACAACAATTTCTTCGTAATATAAAATTAACAGATATAGTTGAGCAAACGGGTATTCCTGAAAAACAAATACGCCTAGCAGCAGAAATGTATGGTAAAGCAAATTCAGCGATGGTTTTCACTGCTAGAGGTGTCGAACAACATGTAAATGGTAATGAAACTGTTAGAAACTTTATTAATCTATGTTTAATTACTGGGAAAATTGGTAGAGAAGGTTGTGGCTATGGTGCAATCACTGGACAGGGGAATGGTCAGGGTGGTAGAGAGCATGGTCAAAAAGCGGATCAATTACCGGGCTACCGATCTATAGATAATATGGAGCATCGAAAGCATATTGCTTCTGTCTGGGGTGTGAATGAATTCGATCTTCCTTCCAAAGGGGTTTCCGCTTATGAAATGATAGAGAAAATTGATAGAAAGGAGATTACAGGGTTATTAGTAGTAGGGTCAAATCCAGTTGTGTCTAATCCAAATGCGATTTTTGTAGAAAAATCATTAAAAAAATTAAAATTTCTTGTCGTTGTAGATTTGTTCATCTCAGAAACTGCCCAACTAGCAGATTTACTTTTACCGTCTTCTTCTTATTTAGAAAATGAAGGAACGATGACGAATTTAGAAGGTAGAATAACGTTAAGAAATGGTGAAAGAAAAAAACCGGGTGAAGTTAAACATGATTGGGAAATTCTTCGTGATATTGCAACAATACTTGGAGAAGGAGAATATTTTAATTACGATAACTCTGAAGACATATTTAATGAGCTTAGAGTAGCAAGCCAAGGAGGAAGGGCTGATTATGCTGGTGTTACTTATGAAAGGTTAAATAATAAAGAAAAGCTGTTTTGGCCTTGTCCAAATAGTGACCATCCAGGAACAGAGAGGCTTTTTAGTGATCAGTTTGCACATATAGATGGGCGAGCAGTGATCAAAGTCATAGCAACTACACCTAACCGTGAAGCAATTTCAGAAGATTACCCTCTATACTTGACGACAGGTAGAGTATTAGCACATTATTTATCAGGAACTCAAACTAGACGTAGTTCATCACTCAACTCGCGTTATCCTGAATCACATATTGAAATTCACCCGTTAGCCGCAAAGAAGTTTGGGGTTAAAGATAAAAGTTTTGTTAAGCTGGAGTCAAAAAGAGGAAGTGTCGTCGTACGATGCAAAATAACACAGAAAATTAGACGCGATACAGTCTTTGTACCATTTCACTGGGGAGATATACAAAATATTAATCGAATTACTGATCCCTCCTTTGATCCATCATGTAAAATGCCAAGCTTTAAGCTATGCGCTGTAAAGATAAGTCCGTTTTAGCATGTTTTCAAAATATATCAAGCAGATGTAGTCAAGTGTTTTCTCGTTGGTTGTTTGTTTTTGTACTTAGATTTAAATATATACACAACTAGAGTTCATAGCATCCTCTCTTTTCTATAACGATGACCAACGTATAAAACCACATATTTCGGTTTGGTAATAATGACAGCAAAAAAGAGTTTTCTCAAAGATAATTGAACATCTACTATTAAGGAAATTGATTGTTTAATAATACATTCTCCTTTTCATAGATAAAAAAAAGCGATATAGTATTGACAATCACACTTAGCTAATTACTGAAAAGGGGGATTTATGTGCAACAGTGGATTAAAGAAGTTGGTAGAGGAAAGAAGGGTTCAAAAGATTTAACTTATGAGGAAATGCGTGAGGCTGCACGCTTAATTTCAAGTGGTAAGGCGACCGACTCACAGATTAGTGCTTTTTTAATAGCAGAGCGAATGAAGGGAGAAACATACAATGAAGTACTTGGCTTTATCGATGAACTTAAGAGGTGTTCAAAGAAGCTAAACCTTCCATCTACCATTTCAGATAACTTAATCGATTTTGCTGGTCCGTATGATGGTAGGAAAGGTTTTGTTACAACTGTTCCTACTTCATTATTATTAGCGGAAGCTGGTGTGCCAGTTTTATTACATAGTAGTGACACCTTACCTCCTAAACATGGTATGACAATCAAAGATATCCTCTCAGAATTATCGGTTAAGACAAATGCAACGCCAAAACAAATTGAGGACTCAATTATGAGCAATCAAATCGGCTTTGTTTGGACAGAAAATCTATGTGAGCCATTGGGAAAAATAAGACATATTCGAGAAGGTATTGGCGTTCGTTCAATTATTAATACAGTTGAGAAAATGCTTAATCTTGGAAATGCCAAAAAAATGATGGTAGGTGTATTTCATAAAACGGCAGTAGATAAGCTCATTCCTATTATCCAACAATCTAGTTATGATGTTGGCTATGTTGTCCAAGGTGAAGACGGATCAGAGGACTTACCTACCCATCGTAATAGTTTTGTTTACAAGGTAACGAATAGTCATGCAGAATCATTTTTATTAAACCCAGAGCAGTATGGGTTAAAGTATGAGAAAGATGATGAGGTTCTTACAAAACAAGAGCAGGCAACGATCATGAAAAGAATATTAACCGGTGAACAAGCTCCAGAGTTATTACCGTTTCGAGCAAAAGTTATTTACAACACCGCGGTTAGGTATTTCTTATTTAATATAACAGCTACAATTGAAGAAGGGATTGAAAAAGCGACAGAGCAACTAAATGAGGGTAAAGGTATTTCTCAATTAAACCAGTGGCAGCAATCGCTCTATTCTTAATTTTGGTGTTGTAAACCCACCTATACAGGTGGGTTTTTGAGCCCTATGCTGGATCGAACATATCACTTAATTTTGCAAAAATGACCGTACTATTATTTTAAGCCTTGAACATAAGTATTTGTAATATGATTAGCTAATCTTATACTATCATTCTTTTCTAGTTAATAGTTTGTCATAGTTTTAAATTAAAATCATACAATCTATTAATACTGTTCCGTTAAGGAGGAGAATGATGAAAAAACAATCGTATCAGAAAATATTACAATTACACATTCAAGAGCATTCTTCAATCTATTTATTTATTACTGTGCTCTTTTTTATGGGAGTAATTTTTGGATCCATCGTTGTCAACAGTCTGAGCTTTAGTCAAAAACAAGATCTTTTCTACTATTTAAGTAGATTCTTCGAACAAGTTTCCGAAGGTAAATTTGCATCCTCAAAAGATAAGTTTATTGAAAGTTATCTTCAAAACATAAAATATATAGGATTAATATGGTTACTAGGTGTGTCGATTATTGGGTTGCCGCTTATACTCGTTTTACTTTTTTTAAAAGGAGTTGTTGTGAGCTTTACTGTTGGGTTCCTAGTAAATCAAATGGAGGCTAAAGGGTTACTGTTGTCCTTCATATCAATTTTCCCACAAAATTTGTTAGTAATTCCGTCCTTTATTATTATAAGCACGCTTGCAGTCACATTTTCTTTGAAAATGATCCGACAGCAATTTATTAAAAGATTTAATCAGCAAATTTTTCCACTATTTATGCGGTACTCTCTTGTTATGGTAGTTATAATGATAGTATTATTAGTAGCTTCAGCATTTGAGGCATTTATTTCTCCAGTTTTAATGAAAAGTGTATTAGAGGTTATTACAAAATAATAATTATTAAATAATATAGGGTTAAATTACTTATTTATAATCATTTTATTTTGACAGTTCCCATATCTTTGCTATAATTATGTAATGAACGGCGAGGGAGGGAATATTAATGGAAAATCGGATAGAACGGATAAAAAAACAATTGCACTCCTCAAGCTATAAACTAACCCCTCAGAGAGAGGCGACTGTCCGGGTGTTACTTGAGAATGAAGAGGATCATTTAAGTGCTGAAGATGTATACCTCCTCGTTAAGGAGAAGTCCCCCGAAATTGGTTTAGCTACTGTTTATCGTACATTAGAATTACTAACTGAACTTAAAATAGTTGATAAAATTAACTTTGGTGATGGTGTGTCACGCTACGATCTTCGTAAGGAAGGGGCAGCTCATTTTCATCATCATCTAGTTTGTATGGAATGTGGATCTGTAGAAGAAATAGAAGAAGATCTTTTAGAAGATGTTGAGAAAATAGTTGAAGCTGACTGGAATTTTAAAATTATGGATCATAGACTGACTTTTCATGGTATATGCAGAAAATGTCAAAATAAGGATAGTGAGTAATTTACTATTACTACTTAGGGGAAATTCATTTATATAATTTAACGACATAAAATGGTTATATGGTATTGCACAATGGGGAACTGTGAACAATCATTTTAAATTTTGTAAAACAAGCGTTAAAAAGTCTAAATAATAAAATGACTAAAGGGTCTAACCAAACACTCTGTATATCTTAAGACAATTTATAGAGACTGTTTGATTTGACCCTTTGATTATACAATAGAAAGCTATATATCGCTCTGCTACTTTTTTATTAAGTAGTTTAAAATGAACTTACTAATGAAATATTTAGTGCTTTTACGTATAAAGTTTGTCCTTTTTGTCATATCTTCTAATATGATGATTGTAATGGAGGATAAACGATGAAATGGTTTACGGTTTTTTATGATATTTTAAAAGTATTTATTCTTTTTACAGGCTGTACAATATTATTTTATTTTTGTATATTGTGGATAAATCAAGAATACCAAGAATATCACCGCTATGATCAACCAGAAGGGAATGCGGTCAAAGTAGTGAAAATGATAGAAAATAAAGATGAAAGCTGGTTTGAACGATTAAAGTTCTTTTATCTTAATGGGGAGTAGAAGAATGTGGAAGATCATTTAAAAGACTTTATACATTATTTAGTAGTTGAGCGGGGGTTAGCTGAAAATACAATTAAGTCTTATGAACGTGATCTTAAGGAATATCACAAATATTTAGCAAAAGTGGAACGAGTATCGAACTGTGATGATATTACTAGGGTTCACATCATTCACTTTTTAGGCCAATTGAAGAACCAAGGGAAGTCTCCGAAAACACTTGCTCGACATGTTGCATCTGTCAGATCATATCATCAATTTTGTCTTCGTGAAAAAATTGCAAACCATGACCCCTCAGTTCATATTGAATCACCTCAAACTGAGAGAAAACTACCGAAAGTGCTCACTGCTGGTGAGATTGAAGCATTATTGGCTATTCCAAGTGTTACTACTTCATTTGGATTAAGGGATAAAGCAATGCTCGAATTACTATATGCTACGGGTATAAGAGTAAGTGAGCTTATTCATCTTAACATGTCTGATGTTCATTTAACGATGGGCTTTATTCGCTGTATTGGAAAAGGAAATAAAGAAAGGATTATTCCTTTAGGAAAATTAGCTACAGATGCGATACATAACTATATTAATCAAGGTAGAGGAGTATTAGCAAATAAGAAGAGAACGACAGAATCACTTTTCTTAAATCATCATGGAAATCGCTTAACACGCCAGGGATTTTGGAAGATTCTTAAAAATTTAGCTAAGAAAGCAAATATAGAGAAAGAATTAACTCCTCATACATTACGCCATTCGTTTGCAACACATTTACTTGAGAACGGTGCTGACTTACGTGCAGTGCAAGAAATGTTAGGTCATGCAGATATTTCAACTACACAAATATATACACATGTAACGAAAGCAAGATTAAAAGATGTTTATAATATGTATCATCCAAGAGCATAAACAGAAGAGAAGAAGTGTAACTAGCTATTTTAAACAGGAGCCCATTCAAAAGTAGGCTTTGAGGGGTTGATGAACATTCCTTCAACTCGAGAGGCTAGAAGATATAGCTACACAATGCAGCAAAGCCGCTATAAAGAGAAAAGACTTTATGGTGGCTTTTTTCTTTTTCCTGTAATACGTTAGATCAAGTACCTCAGAACTTGTTGGATAATTGGTTGTTTTCGTATTATTATTTTATTCATGAAATGTTCATTTTTTATTGTTTGCAATATGAGTATGAAAAGGCTTATACTAGGGTTGTCAGACCTCAGACAAGTGTTGCTTGTTAAAGGTTTTTATTGGTTAATATGAACGTTAATGGGAATGATATCTTTTATTGAAAAAGATAGATTTAGGAGGTTATTTTATGTCAGCGCATTCATATAAGCGAATTTTTTTAGTTGTAATGGATTCAGTTGGAATTGGTGAAGCTCCAGATGCAGAGGAATTTGGAGATAAAGGTGCTAATACTTTAGGACATATTGCAGAGCATCGCGGAGGCTTAAATATGCCTCATATGGCAAAGCTAGGGTTAAGTAATATCGAGGTTATAAAAGGAATTGACAAAGCAAAGTCGCCTTTAGCTTGCTATACAAAAATGCAAGAGTCATCAAATGGAAAAGATACAATGACTGGGCATTGGGAAATAATGGGTTTAAATATAGAAACGCCATTCCAAGTATTTCCTGATGGGTTTCCGAAAGAGCTTATAGATGAGCTAGAGAGTAGAACGGGACGTAAAGTAATTGGTAATAAACCTGCAAGTGGTACAGGTATTTTAGATGAATTAGGGCAAGAGCACATGGAAACGGGTGCTTTAATAGTTTATACATCAGCAGATTCTGTGTTACAAATTGCTGCGCATGAAGAGATCATTCCAATCGAGGAACAATATAAAATATGTAAAATTGCTCGTGAACTAACACTCGATGAAAAATATATGGTAGGTCGCGTTATCGCTCGTCCGTTTATTGGTGAACCAGGAAATTTTGAAAGAACTGCTAATCGTCATGATTATGCGTTAAAGCCTTTCGGTAGAACGGTAATGAATGAATTAAAGGATAATAACTTTGATGTCATTGCAATTGGAAAAATTTCTGACATTTATGATGGCGAAGGGGTAACAAAATCACTAAGAACGAAGTCAAATATGGATGGAATGGATAAGTTAGTTGATTCGTTAAAGATGGATTTTACCGGAATCAGCTTCGTAAATTTAGTTGATTTTGATGCATTATTTGGGCATCGCCGAGATCCACAAGGGTATGGTGATGCTTTGGAAGAATTTGACGCTAGACTCCCTAAAGTATTAGAGAATCTTAAAGAAGATGATTTACTCATTATTACTGCAGACCATGGGAATGATCCGATACATCATGGTACTGACCATACGAGAGAATATGTACCTTTATTAGCCTATAGTCCAAGTATGAAAGAAGGAAATCAATTATCAATAAGAGAGACGTTTGCTGATATTGGTGCAACAATTGCTCATAATTTCGATATTAATATGCCAAAATACGGGAAAAGCTTTTTATCAGAAATGAAATAGAGGAGGAGACTTGAATGAATTTGGAAGCTATTAACAAAGCGACTAACTATTTAAAGGAAAAATTTCCTACAACCCCTGAAATAGGTCTTGTGTTAGGTTCAGGACTAGGTGTATTAGCTGATGAAATTGAATCAGCTGTGAAAATCCCATATGAAGAGATACCTGAATTCCCTGTTTCAACTGTAGAAGGTCATGCTGGGCAATTAGTTTTTGGACAATTGCAAGGGAAAACAGTTGTAGCAATGCAAGGGAGATTTCACTTTTACGAGGGCTATTCCTTTGATAAAGTGACTTTTCCAATTAGAGTTTTAAACCAACTAGGTATAAAAAAGATGATAGTAACAAATGCCGCAGGCGGTGTAAACGAATCATTTAAGCCAGGAGATTTAATGCTCATCACTGATCATGTTAATTTCATGGGCACAAATCCTTTAATTGGCCCAAATGATGCAGAATTAGGAGTAAGGTTCCCGGATATGTCTGAGCCTTATAATAAAAAATTACAGCAACTAGCAAAAGATATTGCAAATAAACTTTCTATCGATATTCAAGAAGGTGTTTATGTAGGTGCTACAGGACCTTCTTATGAAACACCTGCAGAGATACGGATGTTCAGAACTCTTGGAGGAGATGCAGTAGGAATGTCCACAGTTCCTGAAGTAATCGTTGCACGTCATTCAGGTATGGATGTAATCGGAATCTCATGTATATCCAATATGGCGTCAGGAATATTAGATCAGCCTTTAACACATGATGAAGTAATTGAAACAACTGAAATGGTAAAAGCGAACTTTCTAGCTTTTGTTAAAACGATCGTGAAAGAAATGTCTAGTTAAGTGAACAGAGAACTTATTACATCATTAGCCTTTTGAATAATCTTATATAACAACGTGTAAATGTGTGGAAAAAGCCTATAGAAGTAATATAACAATTACTGTAGGGTTTCTGACACATTAAGAGCAGCTTGATAAATGAAAAATAACAACACCTATTGGAGAACGGAGATGTTTGATTATGAGAATGGTGGACTTGATTCAAAAGAAAAAACATGGTGAAGTATTAACAACAGAAGAAATTAAATTTATTGTTGAAGGTTATGGAAACGGTGACATTCCTGATTACCAAATCTCTTCTCTTTGTATGGCAATATACTTTAAAGGTATGAACGAACAAGAAATTTCAGATCTAACAATGGCGATGGTTAATTCTGGTGATGTGGTCGATTTATCTGCAATTGATGGAGTCAAGGTGGACAAGCATTCTACCGGTGGGGTTGGTGATAAAATTAGTTTAATAGTTGCTCCTCTAGTAGCGGCAGTAGGTGTTCCTGTAGCAAAAATGTCTGGAAGAGGACTAGGGCATACAGGTGGTACTCTTGACAAACTAGAATCCATTGAAGGCTTCCAAATAGAGTTAACTAGTGAACAATTTATCGAAAATGTAAATAATAATAAGATAGCTATTGTAGGTCAAAGTGCCAACCTTGCGCCAGTTGATAAAAAATTGTATGCGCTAAGAGATGTGACTGCAACTGTAGATAGTATTCCAATGATTGCAAGCTCAGTGATGAGTAAGAAAATTGCCTCTGGTGCTGAAAGTATTGTTCTTGATGTAAAGACAGGCTCTGGTGCGTTTATGAAGTCAACTGAAGATGCTATATCGTTAGCTCAAACAATGGTTGATATCGGTAAGAATACAGGCAGAAAAACAGTTGCTGTTATTAGTGATATGAACCAACCGCTCGGTTATGAAGTAGGTAATGCAAACGAGATTAGGGAGGCTATCGAAGTATTACAAGGTAGTAGAGTGGATGATCTAAGAGAAATCGCCTTAACGATATCTTCGCATATGACAGTATTAGGTGGAATTTATGAAGATTTTGAGGAAGCGTTTAAAAGTTTGGAAGAAGTGATAAGTTCAGGCAAAGCAATTGAAACTCTTAAACGATTTATCGAATCTCAAGGTGGAAATTCGGCAGTTGTTGATGATACATCTAAATTGCCACAAGCGAAATATCACAAAGAAATTAAGGCTATCTCAAGTGGCTATGTAAGTGAAATCAATGCAGAACTTGTTGGAGTTTCAGCAATGATGCTTGGAGCAGGTAGAAAGAAAAAAGACGATGTAATTGATCATTCCGCTGGTATTTCGTTAAAGAAAAAAGTAGGAGATCAAATTAACGAAGGTGATACATTGTGTGTATTCCATAGCAACATACAAGACGTAACAGAAGCAGAAAATACATTATTATCTGCGTACACGATTATACAAGAACAAGTTCCTAAAAAGACAACATACATTCATCATGTTATTGCTTAAGATGTACATTAAATAACCACCCAAAGGGTGGTTATTTTTTTGTGTAATTTTATAGATTAAAAACACTTTTAATGTATAAAAAAATATCACATGGAAAAAATGATATGTATTGTATAATATTTCAATATAAAAATATTCTACCTTTAAAATTCTCTTAATATCGAATTAATGGCGTAAAAATTAGATAAGAATGGAGGACTTGACTTTGTCTAAAATTTTCTGCTCTATGACAACAATAGTTTTTTTTATGATGTCGATATCTTCATATGCTTCAGCAGAAGAAACAACTGTACAGTTAGTTGAAGATGCTAAATCAGGTATTTTAATTGAAAGAGACACAGGTAATATACTATATGAAATGAATGCACATGAAAGACTACCACCTGCAAGTATGACTAAAATTATGACTATGTTACTCATTATGGAGGCGATAGATAAGGGAACAGTTACATTAGATGAAAAAATTCGAACTAGTGAATATGCGGCTTCAATGGGAGGGTCACAAATTTTTCTTTCTCCGGGAGAAGAGATGACTGTCCAAGAGATGCTAAAAGGGATTGCAATCGGTTCAGGGAATGATGCATCAGTTGCAATGGCTGAACGTATTGCAGGGTCTGAAGAGGCATTTGTAGCTATGATGAATAATAAAGCGAAGCAGTTAAAGCTGGAAAATACAGTATTCCAAAATTCAACGGGTTTACCTGCCAATGAACATTTTAGTACATCTTATGATATGGCGATCATTGCGAAAGAATTATTGAAATATGAAGAAATAACAAAATATACAGGGAAATATGATGACTATTTAAGGGAAAACACTGATAAAAAATTTTGGTTAGTTAACACAAATAGACTTGTTAAGTTTTATGAGGGCGTAGATGGTGTGAAGACAGGTTATACAAATGAAGCAAAGTATTGCTTAACTGCAACAGCGAAAAAAAATGATATGAGGGTGATAGCAGTAGTCTTTGGAGCTCCATCATCAAAGTCTAGAAATGCCCAAGTATCTAAAATGTTAGACTACGCATTTGCGCATTATGAAACGACGCCTAAATATAAACGTAATGAATTAGTATCGACAGCAAAGATCAATAAAGGGATGAAAGAAGAAGTTGATGTAGTGACAACAGAACCCATTTCACTTCTTATGAAAAAAGGAGAATCGCAAGATAACGTTACTGAAGAAGTCGTATTAAAAGACAAAATTATTGCACCAGTAAAAAAAGGTGATCAGCTCGGAACTATAATTTTGAAAAAGGATAATGAAGTTCTTATAAAAAGTGACCTAATTGCTAATGAAGATGTTAAGGCTGCTAATTTGTGGCAACTGATGAAGCGATCTGTAGAAATGATGACTAAAACAGAATAGTTTTGCCGAATCTTCACTAGTTTTGTCATGATGAAGGATTATCAGGTGAATATAGCGAAATGACTCACTAAGTAAAAGTAGAAAACATAAAGGAGGATAACATAGTGAGTCTATCTATTACTCTTGAAGTAATGAAGGACGTTTTACTTATTCGTCTACATGGGGAACTCGATCATCATACAGCTGAAGAGCTGAGAGAACAAGTGAATAAAGCGATTAGTAGTAAAAATATTCATCACATCGTCTTAAATTTAGAGCAACTTACCTTTATGGACAGCTCGGGATTAGGGGTCATTTTAGGTCGGTACAAACAAATTAAGAATTTAGGTGGGGAAATGGTAGTATGTAATATTTCTCAACCTGTAAAAAGATTGTTTGATATGTCTGGGCTATTCAAAATAGTACGTTTAGAAATGAATGAACAATATGCACTTCAAACGTTGGGGGTGGCATAATGAAAAATGTCATGCACCTCCAATTTTCTGCGCTCAGTCAAAATGAATCATTTGCTAGAGTCACAGTAGCATCATTTATTGCTCAGTTAGATCCAACGTTAGATGAGTTAACTGAAATAAAAACTGTTGTTTCTGAGGCTGTAACAAATTCGATCATTCATGGTTATGAAAATGATCTAAATGGCGTAGTGTACATTTCTGTAATACTTGAGGATGGCTTTGTTCATATAACCATTCGTGATGAAGGAAAAGGTATTATAGATATTGATGAAGCTAGACAACCCCTTTTTACAACTAAACCTGAGTTAGAACGATCAGGAATGGGATTTACCATTATGGAGAACTTCATGGATGAAGTAACGATTGATTCTACCGTCTCAAGTGGTACGGTTGTTAAATTATCGAAGCATTTATCAAAAAGTAAAGCTTTAAGCAATTAAGGGAGACTTGCCTATGGATGTGGAGGTCAAGAAAGAAAAAGGTCAAACATATTTAAAGGATCATGAAGTAAAAGACTTAATCAAACGCAGTCAAAATGGAGAGCAAGAAGCTCGTGATTTGATTATTGAGAAAAACATGAGACTAGTTTGGTCAGTTGTGCAACGTTTTTTAAATCGGGGTTATGAGCCTGATGATTTATTTCAAATCGGATGTATCGGTCTCTTGAAATCAGTTGATAAATTTGATTTAACTTATGATGTTAAGTTTTCTACCTATGCTGTTCCGATGATTATTGGAGAGATTCAGCGATTTATTCGTGACGATGGAACTGTAAAAGTAAGTAGATCCTTAAAAGAGATTGGGAATAAAATTCGAAAAGCTAAGGATGAACTTGCAAAGCAATTTGGTAGGGCTCCAACAGTGAATGAAATCGCAGAGTTCTTATCAATATCTCCAGAAGAAGTTGTTATGGCTCAAGAGGCTAGTCGTACACCTACATCAATACATGAAACTGTGTACGAAAATGATGGAGATCCAATCACTTTGATTGATCAAATTGCAGATCATGCTGAGGCAAAATGGTTTGAAAAAATTGCACTAAAAGAAGCAATACATGAGTTAGATGAACGTGAAAGGTTAATTGTTTATTTACGTTATTATAAAGATCAAACTCAAACTGAAGTAGCATCTAGATTAGGCATTTCTCAAGTACAAGTATCAAGGTTAGAAAAGAAGATATTAAAACAAATGAAAGAAAGGATGGGCAGTTAGCCCATCCTTTCTTGCTAAGGATTTCTTCGTTTTTATTGTTGTTTTTCGTAATAATATATAAACACCGATACAACTATAGTTTCGTGGCATATTTTCTTCTTTAGTATGATTATAATTACAAAAAGCTTTTTTAAAAGTGGTAATTTTGTATAAATGACTACCAAGTTTATGACAAGAGCCTTTGTTAAATAAGTATTCACACTAGAAATACTATTTGAATTTACAGCTACAGACAGCCTCTAGCTCTTTTAGCTACTTCATCAAATTATACGAAGGTGTAAAAAATACCTCATATGTAAAGGTTCCAATGCTTGTCGGGGAGTCAGTATGACGATATTTCACCTTACTTTCTTCTAACTACTCACATTACTTATTGATGATATGGCAGATTGGTTTTCTAATGCTGATAGATCACCTGGATCTTGACCGAGATAAATGGACTTGATGACTCGCCGCATAACTTTGGCGTTTCTCGTCTTTGGCAGCTCAGAGACAGTATAGATGTCATGAGGCTTCAAAGATTTACCAAGATTCTGTTCAACTAATTGATATAGTTCAGAAATTAGTTTTTCCTTGTATTTCACCTTATCTTTTATGACAACAAAGCAAACAGCGACCTCACCTTTTATATTATTAGGAACTCCAATAGTTGCTGCTTCTACCACTTGAGGATGTTCAACTAAAATAGACTCCAGCTCAGCAGGGCCAACTCTTTTTCCAGCAATATTTAATGTATCATCAGATCGACCGGTTATTGTCCAGAAATGATTTTCATCTATACTAACCCAATCACCATGTACCCAAATATTTTCCCAGCGATTCCAATATGATTCAATATATCTGTCAGATTCTTTCCAAAAACCATTGGCCATACCGACCCAAGGTTTTGTTAGCACTAATTCGCCTACCTCTGAATGAACCGTTTCTCCTTTGAGGTTATAGACGTCTGCTGCCATTCCTGGTAATGGTGCATTAAAACTAACAGGTGCGATCGGTTTAAGCAATATATTCCCTAGGATTCCTCCTGATATTTCTGTGCCACCTGAATAATTCATAATGGGTATTTTACTTTTGCCGACTTTATGAAACAACCAGAGCCAAGGTTCTACATTCCAAGGCTCTCCTGTTGAACCGAATACCTTTAGAGATGTTAACTTAATATTATTCAACCATTGTTCTCCTTGCTTCATCAATACACGAATAAGAGTTGGAGAAATACCTAAATGTGTTATTTGGTGTTTTTCAACCAATTTCCATAGCCTATTTACTTCTGGATAATCAGGTGAACCTTCATACAACACCATTGTACTGTTGTTTAACAGTGTGCCAAATACTAAGAAAGGTCCCATCATCCATCCCATGTCTGTAACCCACATCATTCTTTCATGAGCATTTAAATCCATTCCAAATCGTGCATCAAATGCGGCCTTTAATGGGAATCCGCTATGAGTATGTACGATTCCTTTTGGTTGACCAGTTGTACCAGAGGAATATATGAGCATGAATGGGTCAGAGCTATCCATTTCTTCGCTATCAATAAGTTGATCGTTATCTATTACATCTTCCCATCGTAAATCAACTTCTTTATTCCATGGGATTTCTCTTCCAATTCGATTCACGACGATCATTTTTTCAATTGATTCCGCTTGTTTAATGGCTTTATCTGCCTCTTCTTTCATTTGAATCACTTTCCCTCTACGAAGGAATCCATCAGCTGTTATAATAATTTTTGCATCACAACCTACAATCCTTTTTGCCACAGCATTTGCTGCATACCCAGAAAATGCAGGGGTGAAAATTGCACCTATTTTACTTATCGCCAACATGGCAATAACTGTTTCAATAAGCATGGGTAAATATAGTGTAATGCAGTCACCTTTTTTTACTCCTAATTGCTTTAGTCCAGCAGCGAAAGAGTTGACTTGCTGTCCTAATTGTTTGTATGTTATTTTCTGAACTACACCGTCTTCTCCTTCCCATATGATTGCTTCTTTGTTTGCGCTATGCTCATCGTGTAACCATTTGTCGATTGCATTGCTAGTTACATTTAACTTTCCTTCAATATACCATGATGGCCATTGAACACCTCTTGTTACATCAAGGACTTTTGAATATGGCTCATACCATTCAACGTTCATTTCTTTTTCTGCTTCGTGCCAAAACCATTCAATGTTTGTAATCGAGTCTTTATAAAAAGAATCATAATCGCTGTAGCCAAGTTTATTCATCCATAAATATAAATTTGTTTTTTTTATGCTTTCTTCATTTGGAATCCATACTGGATGATTATCCATTTCATAACCTCCTCATCTTGTAAGCGTATTCATTAACATATTCTCTATGTGTATGAATATACCTTCTATTTAGAATTATCAAAATTCCTATTACTAGTTTGTTGGTAATTGATGGTGAACATTGTTCAATAGAATTGCTCATTGTGTGGAAATCCATACTATAACTATAAGCTATTGGCTGAAGGTAGGAGATGTATAAATAGGATGTGAGGTTTGTGACACAGGTAATTTATGTTCGTATGTACAATAAAGTTCAGGCAAAACTAAATGCAGTTATTACAGTTGGTGATATAGCAAAGGTGATTGCTGATGAACACCTTGCAGAAAAGGTCAGGGAAATTAATGTTCATAGAATCAGTTTGCACGACAAAAATTTCCTTGTTGTTGATGTCACACAATTAATCGAGATCATCTTATGTCATCATCCAAAAGTTGAAGTGCAAACTATCGGTCCATCCCAAACGATCATTGAGGTGAATTTAAACCAACGTAAATATCATCCTGTCTTCTTTCTCTTTATATGGCTGTTGTTGTTTGTTGGAGCTGCAATAGCTATTATGAACTTTCATGAAGACGTAAGTATGCAAAAAGTTCATCAACGCCTTTACCTAATTATAACTGGGGAAGAAGTGCTTAAACCATTATTGTTACAAGTTCCTTATTCAATTGGATTGGGTCTAGGAATGATACTCTTTTTTAATCATTTATTTAAAAAACGTATAAATGAAGAACCAAGTCCACTAGAGGTTGAAATGTTTAAATATCAATTAGATTTAGATCATTATGTCATTATAAATGAAAACAAAGAGAGCTTGAAAAAAACTGATGTTGAATGAAATGTTTATCATGATATTTACTGGCTTTGCAGCTGGACTTGCAGTTGGATCAGGGTTCGTTGCATTTCTGACAGTATTAGGTGTAATTCCAAGATTAATGCAACTTTCAAAAACAGAGAAGTATGTTCGAGTGTATGAGTGGGGTGTGATATTAGGTGCTGTTATGGGAGGTTGGATTAGTCTTCATGATAATACGTTTCTCCTACCAATTTTTTTTATCATTCTAATTGGCTTATTAAATGGTGTTTTTGTGGGGCTCTTAGCGGCAGCACTTACTGAAGTACTAAACGTGTTACCGATATTAGCAAAACGTGTGGGAGTTGTTGATCAAATCGTTGTCTTATTAATGGCGATTGCACTAGGAAAGGTAGTTGGTTCCTTATTTCATTGGCTTTATTTTGTTGACTACTGGTAATAGAGCATTGTCTGAATGATGTTATGGATTAATTTTTCAGGTTTTTTCGAAAATAGTAATGTTTAGTCTGTATCCTATTATTTCAAAGTGCAAAGGTGCTACGAATGCTAGTTTTTTAACGTGAATTTCTAGTGCGAAAACAACCACCAAGTGCAATAACACTACATTTATAAAATTGTTATAGCTTTACTATGAATGACGAAAGGAAAGAGTTGGATGAACGGGAGTCGTCATGTAATTATTATCACTGATGGAGACGAATACGCTTTGAGAACAATAGAATACATTGCAACAGAAATTGGCGGTAGGTGTATTTCGAGGTCCTTCGGTAATCCAACCAAGTTATCTGGTCCTGAAATTGTTCATTATATTTTACATGCTAAACATGACCCTGTCTTTGTCATGTTTGATGACAGTGGATACATTGGTGAAGGTAGTGGGGAAACGGCGTTACAATATGTTGTTAATCATAAAAAAATTAATGTATTGGGGATTATCGCAGTTGCTGCTAAAACCAACTTTACTGAATGGACGAAAGTTGATGTGTGCATCGATAATACAGGAGAACTTACACAATTCGGAGTAGACAAATATGGAGTGAAAGAGTGGGAGGTTGGACGAATCAATGGTGACACAGTGTACTGTTTAGATCACTTGAAAGTCCCAATCGTTGTGGGAATAGGAGATATAGGGAAAATGGCGATGCAAGATCATATTAAATATGGATCACCTATTACACGTAAAGCAGTCGCCCTTATTTTAGAAAGGAGTGGATTTTATGACAACTTCAAAAAAGAATAAAATTCCTATATCAGCTTCACCATCAGAAAATGAGGAATTTTTCAAAACACATTTGGGACTAGAAACAACCTATGATATAGGTGTTAAAAAAATCAAAATATTAAACAAGGATGTCCATATTTATTTCGTAGCTGCAATATGTGAAACTGCTACGATTATGCAGCTCTTAACTGTGCTTATTGAAATAAATGATAGAGAAAGGCAATCCTCAAAAATAAAACAAATCATTGAGAATCGTCTAGTTCACCAACAGGTAAAAGAGGTGGACAATCTAGATGAAGCAGTAGATCAATTGTTAGCTGGCTTAATCTTTGTTGTCATTGAAGGCGAAACAAGTGGGTTTATCGTTGATGTTAGAGGTTATCCAGGCAGAACCCCAGAAGAGCCTGATACAGAAAAGGTTGTTCGTGGAGCACGAGATGGCTTTGTAGAGATGATGGTCGTAAATACGGCTTTAATAAGAAGACGTATACGTGATGAGAGGATTCGCTTTGAAGTTATACAAGTGGGCGAACGTTCCAAGACGGATATATGTATTGCGTATATTAAAGACATTGCTGAACCTGGCTTAATAGAGGTTATTAAAAAAGAGATTAATGAGATCGAAATAGATGGATTAACAATGGCAGATAAAACAATCGAAGAGTTTTTAGTCGCACAAGGATTTAATCCTTATCCACGTGTACGTTATACAGAAAGGCCAGATATAGCAGCTACTCACTTACTTGAAGGGCATGTCCTTGTATTGGTAGATACTTCACCTAGTGTGATCATTACACCTACGACATTTTTCCATCATGTTCAACACGTAGAAGAATATCGTCAATCACCAGCAATAGGTACGTTCATCAGGTGGGTGCGTTTTTTAGGGATCGCTGCATCTATTTTTCTATTACCATTATGGTTGCTTTTTGTGCTTGAACCATCGTTAATTCCTGAAAAAATATCCTATATCGGCCCTGAGGAAAAATCGAACATACCAATTATTATTCAAATCATTATCGCTGATCTCGGAATCGAATTCTTAAGGCTAGCTTCCATACATACGCCTACTGCTCTATCAACTGCTATGGCTCTAATTGCAGCGGTTTTAATTGGTCAAATTGCTATAGATGTAGGCTTGTTCGTTCCAGAGGTTATTTTTTATGTTGCAATAGCAACAATTGGATCTTTCGTAACCCCGAGCTATGAATTAAGTATTGCCAATAAATTATCTAGACTAGTTCTCATTGTTGTTGTAGCAATATTTCATTTGCCCGGTCTATTGATTGGTTCGACCGTCTATTTATTATTTCTTATCCAAATGCGTTCGTTAAATACACCTTATTTATGGCCGTTTATCCCGTTTAACCCAGGTGCTTTTCTTCAAATTTTAATTCGGAGATCTGTCCCAGGTTCACGTGTTAGACCAAGTATTGTGCATCCACAAAATAGAATAAAACAGCAGAAATAGTGGATAAAACAGTGATAAAGATAAGATGAATATAAACACCTTCTTGTGATAAGAATCCACCGCTTGGTTTAGATTATTCTGTGTCTATATGCTTTTCTTGTAATCATCTATTGCGTGCTAGTGGAACTTGTGATAATGTAGTTTTAATTATTTTTAGAATGAAGTAGAGAAAATGAGGGAGTGCAATGTTTTTTCACGGTACTAGTCGAGTTAATAATGAGGGGCATCTAGAAATTGGTGGAGTCGATTCAATTGAATTGGCTAAGCAGTATGGTACCCCCCTGTATATTTATGATGTTGATTTAATACGCAAAAGAGCATCAGCATTTAAAGATACATTCACAACTTTAGAAGTCGAAGGTCAAGTTGCATACGCCAGTAAAGCATTTTCTTCGATAGCTATGATACAGTTAGCAGAAGAAGAAGGGTTATCATTAGATGTTGTTTCAGGTGGAGAATTATATACAGCTCTTCAAGCAGGATTTCCTGTTGATCGTATTCATTTTCATGGAAATAATAAAAGTGTACATGAGCTTGAAATGGCAGTACAACATAATATAGGGTGTATCGTCATCGATAATTTTCATGAATTAACGATGTTACAGGAAATTTGTCTAGCCAAAGCAACGAAAATAAACGTTCTTTTGCGAGTAACACCAGGAATTGAAGCACATACACATGATTATATCTTAACTGGGCAAGAGGATTCAAAATTTGGCTTTGATTTACTAAGCGGCCAAGCAGATGAGGCACTAAAACAGGTAACACAATCAGATATGCTTACGATGTTAGGTGTGCATTGTCATATAGGTTCACAAATTTTTGAAACAACTGGCTTTTTACTAGCAGCTAAGAAGTTATTTCAAAAATTACATGATTGGTATAACGAGTATAATTATTCTGCTCAAGTGTTAAATTTAGGTGGTGGCTTTGGAATTAGGTACACAGACGAAGATGATCCTATTCCGGCTGATCAATATGTAAAAGAAATTGTTAAAGAAGTTAAAAAATTGGCTTTGCAGTTTAATATGTCTGTACCAGAAATATGGATCGAACCAGGTAGATCTCTAGTTGGTGATGCTGGGACAACAATTTACTCTATTGGCTCTCAAAAAACTGTGCCAAATGTTCGTCATTATGTAGCAATTGATGGTGGGATGAGTGATAACCTTCGTCCGGCATTATATCAAGCAAAATATGAAGCAGCTATAGCTAATAGAATATTAGCTGAAAATGAAGAGGTCGTATCTATTTCTGGAAAATGTTGTGAAAGTGGAGATATGCTCATTTGGGATATTGATCTTCCAACTATTCAAAACGAAGATTATTTAGCAGTTTTTTGTACAGGTGCATACGGGTATTCGATGGCGAATAATTACAATCGTCTACCTCGCCCGGCGGTTGTTTTTGTAGAGAATGGTGAAGCACAATTAGTTATTAAAAGGGAAAGCTATGAAGATATGGTTAAATTAGATATTCCGATGAAAATGAGGGTTAATAAATAACAATAACAACAAAAGGAGGTATGGCAAATAACTTTTTGCCATACCTCCTTTATTATGGAGTTAATATGATTTATTTATCTGTAGGTAAGGTATTACTATGGGATTAGAGCGTCTACGCATATCTCCAACCACTACCAGGCATACCACTACCAGGCATACCACCACCCGGCATACCGCCACCCGGCATACCACCGCCCGGCATACCACCGCCCGGCATACCACCGCCCGGCATACCACCGCCTGGCATACCACCGCCCGGCATACCACCGCCCGGCATACCACCGCCCGGCATACCACCGCCCGGCATACCGCCACCCGGCATACCACCGCCCGGCATACCACCGCCCGGCATACCACCGCCCGGCATACCGCCACCCGGCATACCGCCACCCGGTATACCACTACCCGGCATACCACCACCCGGTATACCACTACCCGGCATACCACCGCCCGGCATACCACCGCCCGGCATACCACCGCCCGGCATACCACCGCCCGGCATACCGCCACCCGGCATACCACCGCCCGGCATACCACTGCCCGGCATACCACCGCCCGGCATACCACCGCCCGGCATACCACCGCCCGGCATACCGCCACCAGTAATCCAATCATCTAATATTTGACCAATGCCAGGTGGCCATTGGTATTGAGTTGTACCCATTGGGGGATAGGACATTTGACCTCCACTAGGTTGGTATCTATAACGTGGGTGAAAAGCATTAAAGTACATATGTCTCGATCCTTTCTCTTAGTATAGATATTTGTCTCGGTTTAATATATGTATCTTAAATGGTAGTGTATAGGTATGAGTCTACAGCAACTAACATTCTTTATAGATTAATTAATTTGGTTTCACGTAAAATATAGAACAATAAGAAATAGTCCAGCTTTTTTCATAGCTTGTTTTCTCAAAAATTGATTGTTGCTCATCATAAGTAATCTTCCAAACGCATAGAGAGATCGTGACATCTAATCTTCTATGATCCAATAACAATTATTTGAAACTATTTCTAAATGTCCTTTGATAGTAATTGCAACAATGTATATGATAGGCTCTTTTCGAAACTTTGTTGATAATGTTATCAAATTAGCAACATAAAAATGGTTTTATATTGTTAGTCATTATTGTGCACAAGAAAAGATGCCACGAACTTTAGTTTTGTACGTGTTTATTGCTTCGTACGAAAAACAACAATCAATACGAAAACAGCCTTTGTTTTTCATTTGCTGAATGTGATAAGATAGATAATGATTTTACATTTGAAGGAGTGCTTTGATTATGAGTAAAAAAGGTTACATAATAATGAATAGTGGAGAAAAGATTGAATTTGAGCTTTATCCTAATGAAGCTCCTAATACAGTTGAAAATTTTGAAAAATTGGCTAACGAAGGCTTTTATAATGGTCTTACATTCCATCGTGTAATCCCAGGATTTGTTTCACAAGGTGGTTGTCCACAAGGAACTGGAACAGGTGGTCCGGGTTATACGATTAAATGTGAAACTGAAGGCAATCCTCACAAACATGTGCCAGGAGCATTTTCAATGGCTCATGCTGGAAGAGATACAGGAGGAAGTCAATTTTTTATCGTTCATGAAGCTCAACCTCATTTAGATGGCGTTCATACAGTGTTTGGTCAAGTTACAAGTGGCTTAGATACTGTTCTAAATATGAAAAATGGGGATGTAATGAAAACTGTAGAAGTTTTTGATGCGGAGTAATAGATGAAACGTAACAAATGGATTGTGTTTATTATCATACTAATAATGAGCATGATTTGGGGATTGATCTATTGGTTATTTATAGCCTAAGCACGTTTCAATATGCAAAACTAGAAAATGTGTGTTATAATATGTAAAACTATAAAATTGAATAAGATAATCCTTCGGGGTCGGGTGAAATTCCCAACCGGCGGTGATGAAGCAATTGTTGTTTCTAAGCCCGTGAGCTGTATATATAATTGGTTATATATGGCTGATCTGGTGAAAAACCAGAGCCGACAGTATAGTCTGGATGGGAGAAGGATATGGCGTGAAGTATATGATTTGCTGTAATCATATGCTAATTTTGTCCTGTATTAGAACAATGGATAAACACACGAAATATATCGATAACTCTGACCCTAGGTAATTATACCTAGGGTCTATTTGTTAAACATATATTATGAGCTATGAAAAACGTATGGCTTATTTGCTATGGAGTTACGTTCGTAATATTTCGAATTATGACTATATTCAGTTTTATCCCCCATCTATTTTCCCCTTAAGATTTTCTTGTAACCTACGTTGTTGGAGGTATCCCATTTTGAATGACCATGATTATATGAGAGTTGCACTAGAAATGGCTAGAAGTACCTTTGGTCAAACAAGTCCTAACCCAGTAGTGGGAGCTGTTGTAGTTAATAAAGGACAAATTGTTGGTCTTGGGGCACATTTAAAGGCTGGTGAAGCACATGCGGAAGTACATGCTCTAAACATGGCAGGTAATAAAGCAAAAGATGGAACGATTTATGTGACCTTAGAGCCATGTAGCCATTTTGGTCAAACACCACCGTGTGTAGATTTATTGATCAGTAGTGGTGTTAGCCGAGTAGTAATTGCTTGTGAAGACCCAAATCCGAGTGTAGCAGGTAGAGGTATAAGAAAGTTAGAAGAAGCTGGTTTAAAAGTTGATGTTGGAGTTCTGCAGAATGAAGCTGAGAAATTAAATAAGGTATTCTTTCGTTATATTAAAAACAACACCCCTTTTGTGACGTTAAAAACTGCGATTAGCATGGATGGGAAAATTGCTACACAATCAGGCGAGAGCAAGTGGATTACTGGAGAGGTAGCACGCCAAGATGTGCATAAATATCGTCATCGATATGATGCAATTCTTGTTGGGGTGAACACCGTAGTTGCTGATAATCCTTCATTAACGGCAAGGCTTCCGTATGAAACGAATAATCCTATACGTATTATATTAGACACAAATTTACGAACACCTCTCGACTCAAAAGTGATTACTGATGGCTTAGCACCAACATGGATTGTTGTAGGAGAGGACTGTTCTGATGACGAGATAGCTTGTTATACTTTTCAAAAAAATGTTCGAATTATTCAAATGAGGGAAAAACGTATTAATATTAAGGATTTATTACGAGTATTAGGAGGTGAAGGGATAACAAGTCTTTTCGTTGAAGGCGGAGGGAAAGTAAATACGAGCTTTTTAAAAGCTGATGTGGTTCAGCAATATATTACATATATTGCTCCGAAGCTTATTGGAGGTGAGTGTGCACCTACCTCTTTTAATGGAGAAGGATTTGATCGTTTGTACGATGTACCGAAACTACAAATCAAGTCAATTGAGCAGCTGGGAGAAGATATTAAACTGATTGCTATTCCAAAAAATAAATAAAAAGGGGTGATGACTTTGTTTACTGGTATTGTTGAGGAAGTTGGAAAAGTAAATCGATTAACCCATTCAATTGATGCAATTGAACTACAGATTGATGCTAGAAAAATATTATCTGATATCCAGCTAGGAGATAGTATAGCGGTGAATGGGGTGTGTTTAACCGTTACTTCATTTAATGAATTTCGTTTTGCAGTAGACGTTATGCCAGAAACTATAAAAGCAACTTCATTAAAATTATTAAAAAATGGATCTTCAGTTAACTTAGAACGAGCTATGTTGGCGAATGGAAGGTTTGGAGGACACTTTGTATCAGGGCATGTTGATGGAGTAGGTGAAATAATTAGTAAGACTCGAAAGGGCAATGCAATCTATTACGTAATTGCGATAGATGAGAAATTAGCTAAATATGTATTACACAAAGGGTCTGTAGCAGTGGATGGGACAAGCTTAACGATATTTGGCGTTGCCGATAAATTTTTTACTATATCAATTGTTCCGCATACACTCTCTGAGACGATTATTGGTCAAAAGGAGGTAGGTGATATTGTCAATATAGAATGTGACGTTATTGGAAAGTATATTGAGCACTTTCTTTTACGAGGTACACACTCTATGGAAAAAGTTAACCACAGCAGGATAACAAAATCTATATTAACGGAAAACGGATTTATTTAGGGATCTTTTCCGAAGCTTTGCTATTGTTACGATATTAGCATAGCTAGACTCTATTTCTTTAAACAGCGTTATTCTATGATGAAACACGATTAATGGTTCATTTCCTAAATAAACATAACATATAGAAAGGTGTGCAAACATGTTCCATACTATTGAAGATGCGATAAAGGATTTAGCTGATGGAAAAATAATCATAGTCTGTGATGATGAAGATCGTGAAAATGAAGGTGATTTTGTTGCGTTAGCAGAAAGCGTAACGCCTGATACAATCAACTTTATGATAAGACACGGACGTGGATTAGTATGTTCACCCATATCAGAAGAAATTGCTGAAAGGCTTCAATTAAATCCTATGGTGTTAAATAATACTGATCCTCATGGAACAGCTTTTACTGTAAGTATAGATTACAAAACGTCAACTACAGGGATAAGTGCATATGAAAGAGCGGAAACAATTAAGCAGCTTTTAGATGAACATTCTAAAGCGAGTGATTTCAAAAGACCCGGGCATATTTTCCCGCTTATCGCTAAAAAGGGCGGTGTGCTTAGAAGAGCAGGGCATACTGAAGCAGCTGTAGACCTAGCTAACTTAGCTGGATCGTCCTCTGCAGCTGTTATATGTGAAATAATAAAGGAAGATGGCTCAATGGCACGAGTACCTGATCTAGCTATTGTTGCTGATCAATTCAATTTAAAGATGATAACAATTAAAGATTTAATTAAATATCGTAATCAAAAAGAAAAGTTAGTTAATAGAGAGGTAGAGGTTCTACTGCCAACAGAATTTGGTGAATTTAAAACAATTGGATACACCAATGAAATCGATAGCAAAGATCATATTGCATTAGTGAAAGGTAATATTTCTCCAGATCATCCAACTCTCGTTAGAGTGCATTCCGAATGTTTAACAGGTGATGTTTTTGGCTCATTTCGTTGCGATTGTGGTCCACAGTTACATGCCGCACTAACACAAATAGAAAAAGAAGGTAATGGTGTTTTGTTGTACATGCGTCAAGAGGGAAGAGGCATCGGTTTACTTAATAAGCTTCGAGCCTACAAGCTTCAAGAGGCAGGGTATGATACTGTGGAGGCGAATGAAGAGTTAGGTTTTGCCCCAGACCTAAGAGAGTATGGAATCGGTGCACAAATATTAAAGGATTTAGGAATACGTAAAATGAAATTACTTACAAATAATCCGCGAAAAATAGCGGGGCTAGAAGGCTACGACTTGGAAGTGGTTGAACGTGTGCCTATCCAAATGCCGACTAAAAAGCAAAACGAGGCTTATTTAAAAACTAAAAATAACAAGCTAGGACATCTACTAAATATTTAATGAAAGACCATGAAGTAAATGTTGTTACCAAAAAAAGAATTTTTTAATTAAATAATATATTTCCATTTTTATAAAGAAGAAAAAATCAAAAAACTATATTATTATAAATACACGGGAGGTATGTTCTATGATTTATGAAGGGAATTTAATCGGAACTAACTTAAAAATAGGTATTGTTGTTGCGAGGTTTAATGAGTTTATTACAAGTAAACTTCTTGGTGGGGCACTTGATGGACTTAAGCGTCATGGCGTAAATGAAGAACAAATAGATGTTGCGTGGGTGCCAGGTGCCTTTGAAATCCCTTTATTCGCAAGAAAAATGGCTGAAACGAATAAATATGATGCAGTCATTACTTTAGGGGCTGTTATAAGGGGAGCGACCACTCATTATGATTATGTTTGTAATGAAGTAGCAAAAGGAATTTCGGCTGCAGGAATTTCGACAGGTTTACCGATTATTTTTGGTGTGATTACGACAGAAAATATTGAACAAGCAATCGAAAGAGCCGGAACAAAAGCTGGTAATAAAGGGTGGGAAGCAGCATTGGCTGCTATTGAATCTGCAAATTTATCTCGAGAATTTGTTAAAAACTTTGACGAATAGGTTTAAAAACCTATACAAAATGTATATAATGGTTTGTTAGAATGTATATTTACTCTCTTATAAAAAGAAAAGATTCATAATTACAATCGAACTTTACTTTTTTTAGAAGTGTTCAAACTAGGAAAAAGGACTGTGAAAAACTGGTATATATAGCCTAGAGAGGCTAAAATGCGGATCAACGAGGTTATGTGACAGCCCAATTTCCAAAAGTTTTGAACTCCTTCTTTAAGTGAGTGTTCAATAATAATGAGGGATATTATATGTTAATTCGATACAAAAAGAATTATGAAAAAATTGCAATGGGACTTCTTTCATTCATGCCAAATGAAAAAGATTTAAAAAAGTTGCAGCAAACCATTAAACAATATGAAGAAGAAAAGGATAAACAATTATTTCTTTGGAAAGAAGAAGACATTATAGGATTGATTGGTGTTATTCAATCACCAGAAAAAGGAATAGTTGTGCAGCATATTAGTGTTAATCCATCCCATCGCTATCAAGGGCTTGGGAAAAGAATGGTTGAAGATTTAGCTAAACTATTTCCAAATGATCAATTGCAGCCAACCTCTGAAACTGCTTCTTTTATAGAAAAATGTAATATCGATCATTAAATACAGCCTTTGTTGTCTCTTTTCGGGAACTTGATTTTATTGTTCTAATCTAGAAGATAAAGATGTATTTTTACGCAAAAGTCATCGTTTGATAGAAGAAAAGATACCCCGTACACTAATGGTTTTCATGTTTAGCTGTTATTACGAAAAACAACAATCAGTGCTTCTAAAACAGCCTTGTTAAAACAATATTGTTATGTTGGATATTAAACTTAATTCAATGCATAGAGTGAGAAAGAGGCTGGGACAAAACCCACCTCTGAAATGAAAAAGCCGTTGAAATTTTACACTAGTAAAATTTCAACGGCTTTGTTTATTTTTGAATTAACATAAGGACCACTTCTGATAAAATAAAGTTACCACACCAAATTTCATCCGAAAGAAGGGTCCTTATGTTTAAAAATTATATCATGAATCAACTAGTATTGCCTTTAGATTTAGAAGTAAAATTACAAAACAATGATATTGCCTTCCATGTCCATCATTTAGTTGAAAGTATCCCTCATAAAGCGTTCGAATCATTTCTCCGAAATGAGGGTTGTCCTGCCTATCATCCACGCATGATGCTTAAAATTAT